>JAQUSF010000018.1 GCA_028715215.1 Candidatus Zixiibacteriota bacterium | reverse complement strand
CAAAGCGAGCGTGAATGTGACGGTTTCGCCGGGTTCAGCCTCGAGAATGTCGGGCTGAAGGCGCAATTCCACCGTTCCCCGCACCTTGCTGTGGTCATGCGCAGCGTGAAAGAGGTGCAAACGGGCATCGGGGTAAGTATTGCCCATCGAAGCCGTCTGCAAAGGAGCGAAGGTCATGTGGCATTCGTGACAGCGGATATCTTCTTTACCGTAAGGACCTTCCTGCCACTCCAGCTGGGTGGCTTTGACCCACATGCCGTAAGGGCTTTTTTCATTGTGGCAGGTGCCGCAGAATTCGGTGGTTTTCAAAAATTCCGACTTGACCATATCGTGTGCAGGTGAATTACCCGTGCCGCGGGGACCGTATTTTTTCCGCCCGGGTTCGGAAATATAGTTGCCGTTAAAGGGAACATCGCCCCGGAAACCGGTTATAGTATGACAGACTTCGCAGGAGACGGCTTCGTTGGCGCGGCTGCCTTTTTCGGGACGCGGCGGCGGGGTGTCGCCGGCCATATAAGCCAGCGGTGAATGGCAGGCGTTACACCCGGCTTTTACTTCAGCCACCATGGGGTCTTTCTCGGCGTGCGGAACAGCCAGGTCGAAATATTCGATTTCATCCCAGTGATGAATGTAAGCCTGGGACATCATGGCCTGCTGCCACTGACGGTAAAAGACAGTATGGCAGGAGGTCCCGCAATATTCCGGTTTATCGTAAACGTCGTATTTCCGGGAATTAAAATTGGGGTCAACCCCGCCCGCCCCGTAAAGCGGGCTCAAACAGAAAAAAAAAGTTATAACGGCACTCAGCGCTGCAATAACGGTAAGCCTGTTGAGAAAACTGGTGTGATGATGCTTTTTTTGGAATGCTTTGCCCATAAGCCCCTCGTTTTATAAGTGGATATTTTCCGGTGTAATTTATATTAATAACACTGGAAATTTCATGAGGACGAGGATAAGGAATATTATGGCGGCTGTCAAGTTATTTGAACTGGAATTTCAGTTCGAGTTTAGAATACGGTATGGCGTAGTGTGACGCCCCAAAAATTTATTCGCCGCCGCGGTGCCTGATAATCTGCCCCTCGACCATGTAAATAACGTCTTCGGCGATATTGGTGGCATGGTCGGCGATTCTTTCCAGGACACGGGAAACGCTCAACAACGGAATATAATATTCAACCATCTCCGGTTTGTTCTTGATTTCTTCCTGGACGGTTTTAAAAGCCAGTCGATGAAGTTCATCCATGTAGTCGTCGGAAGCGCATACTTCGCGGGCCAGCGCCGGGTCCATCGATATCAAGGCATCGGTACTCTTTTTGACCATGGTGACGCTGTGAGCGAGCATGGCCGGCAGGTCAAAGGGAACATCCCGGTTTTTCCATTGCACCAGGTCCGTGGTGCGTTCGGCGATGTTACTGGCCAGATCGCCGATTCTTTCCAAGTCGTTGTTTATTTTGAGCACGGCGATAATAAACCGCAGGTCGATAGCGACCGGTTGATGTAGCGCCAGGGTTTTCAGGCATTCTTCTTCAACGTCGACTTCCATCTCATCGATTTCGTTATCGAAGTCAATAATCTGGCGGGCCAGGGCGGGATCGCGGTTGGTGACGGCTTTGACCGCCAGCGTCAGGCTTTCTTCTACCATGGCCGAGAGGTGCAGTATTTTCTTTTTGAGTTTCTCGATTTCTTTCTGGAAATGCTGGGTCATAAAAATTACCTCTTACCCGAACCGACCGGTGATGTAATCTTCGGTTTTTTTCTGGTCCGGTTTAGTGAATATTTTCCGGGTCGCCCCGACTTCGACCATGACGCCTTCGTAAAAAAAGGCGGTAAAGTCCGAGACGCGGGCGGCTTGCTGCATATTATGAGTGACAATGACAATGGTATAGTCTTTTTTCAATTCGCCGATGAGGTCTTCAATCTTCGAGGTCGAGATGGGGTCGAGCGCCGAGGCCGGTTCGTCCATCAACACGACTTCGGGGCGGACAGCCAGCGCCCTGGCGATGCACAATCGCTGCTGTTGACCGCCCGAGAGAAGATAAGCATTGTGGTTTAACTTGTCCTTTACCTCGTCCCAGAGGTAGGCTTTTTTCAGCGTCTCCTCGACCTGTTCGGCAATCAGGCTTTTATCATTGATGCCGTTAACCCTCAAGCCGTAGGCGACGTTTTCAAAAATTGATTTCGGAAAGGGATTGGATTTCTGAAATACCATACCCACCCGGGTACGGATGACGGAGACGTCTTTGACCTTGTAAATATCATCATCGTCCAGGAGTATGGTTCCTTCCAGACGTGTTCCGGGGATGGTGTCATTCATGCGGTTGAGGGTCCGCAGAAAAGTCGATTTACCGCATCCTGAAGGTCCGATGAGGGCGAAAACCCGATGTTCGGGAATATCCAGGGAAACGTCGAACAGCGCCTGGACGGTGCCGTAAAAAAAGTCAAGATTGCGGACGGTAATTTTGATTGTTGATTTTTCCCCGTTTTTCAACCGGCTACTCTCCGGGGTGCTTTCTTTCTGGATCCGGGGATTTTTTTCGTTTTCTGTCATCGTATTTTTTTCAGGCATTGACGCGCTTAGACCTCATTCTGGAACGTATCATAATAGCAACTAAATTCAACATGAAAGTCAACACCAGGAGCACCAGCACGGTTCCATAAAGGATGGGTTTGGTTTTTTCTATATCAGGCGACTGAGTAGCCATGACATAAATATGATAACCCAGCTCCATGAACTGGTCGTTGAGTTTGCCGGGCAGATAGGGCAGGTAATAAGCCGCCCCGGTAAACATGATGGGGGCGACTTCGCCCGCCCCGCGGCTGACCGCCAGGATGGCTCCGGTCAGGATGCCCGGCATGGCCTGGGGCAATATCACTCGCCGGATGGTTTGCAGTTTGGTGGCGCCCAGGGCATAGCTGGCGTCTTTTATATCACGGGGGATGGTTCGCAGAGCTTCTTCGGTGGCGACAATCACCACCGGTAAAGTCAGCACGGCCAGCGTCAAGGAAGCCCAGATAATTGCCGGTTGCGCCCAGACCGGGCCGGAGGTATTGTTCAGAAACATATCCATGCCATGACCGACAAAGCCGATGAAAAATCCCAGGCCGAAAAGACCGAAAACGATCGACGGTACACCGGCCAGGTTATTTATCGCCAGCCTTATCAGGCGGGTCAGGCGGGATTCCGTGGTGGTGAATTCCTGCAGGAAGATGGCTGTCAGCACCCCAATGGGTACCACGGCAATGGTCATCAGAATCACCAGCGCCACGGTGCCGAATATTGCCGGGAAAATACCCCCGGCTTCCATACCCTGTTCCGGCGGCCGGCTTAAAAATTCCCAACTTATTTTGCCAATCCCGCCATATATGACATTGAACAGGATTATAAAAAGGATGGCCATGATTATGATGACCGCTGTTAAAGTCAGGGTTTTGGGGATATAGCCGGAAGTTTTGGGTTTAAACTTCAGTTCGGCTGGAGCGAAAACCGGCGTTATGTCGGTTGTTACCGGGGTCATTATTTTAGCCTTCCCTGGAATTTAACTTTAATGCGGGTAAGAATATAATCGCCGCCCATATTGATAAGAAAAGTAAAGACAAAAAGCAGAGTGCCGAGGAAGAAAAGGACGCTGTAATGGGCTCCGCCGAAGACAACTTCGGCCAGCTCGGCGGCGATGGTGGCCGAGATAGTGCGGATGGAATCGGCGAATGACGCGGAGATGATGGCGGCATTACCGGAAGCCATGAGGACAATCATGGTTTCGCCGATAGCGCGGCCGAATCCGAGAATGACGCCGGCCGCGATACCGGGCAGTGCCGCCGGTAAAACGACGGTCAGCGAAACCTGCCAGGGATTGGCGCCCAGAGCCAGGGCGGCGTCGCGAAGAGAATTGGGCACCGAGGTCATGGCGTCCTCGGCCACCGTAAATATTATGGGAATAACCGCCACACCCAGCGCCATACCCGCATTGACGGCATTAAGGCGAAAAACAAAACCAAAAGTTTTTTGCAGAAATGTCGCCAGGACTATAAGGGCAAAAAAACCCAGCACCACCGAGGGAATCCCCGCCAGAAGTTCAATAACCGGCTTGATGATTTCCCGTAAGCAGTGTGAGGCGAATTCTGCTGAATAAATAGCCGCCCCCACTCCCAGGGGTATCGCAAACAGCATGGCTATAATGGCAGCCTTGACGGTGCCTATAAACAGCGGCATCAGCGAATACTTGGGCACAATGGAATTGGGCTGCCAGGAGTATTTTGGTTCACGCCCTTCGTAATACACCTGCTTGAAAACCATTTTATCCACACTGGCTTCTTCCTTTACTTCCGGGTCCGTGAAAACAGGGAGGGATTCTTTAAAGATGAAGGCAAAGATTAAGAAGATGGCAGCCAGGGCGACCAGGGCATTCAGGGCGATAAATTTTTCACCGAGAAACTCCCGCCATCGGGATTTGGGTTTAAACTGCAGTTTGACCTTATTCATAATAATAATCGCGGGTGAATAATTATATTATCCGCCCACTTTTATTTATTCGCAAGTTTAATCTATTTTATCTTATTCTTTTCCGCCAGTTCTCGGGGTAAGGGGATATAGTCCACGGATTCGGCGACCTTCTGCCCTTCCTCGGATAAAGCCCAGTTAACAAGTTTTTTCAACTCACCCTGGGGCTGACCGCTGAAGAACCAGAATAATTCGCGGGAGATGGGATAAGTGCCGTTGGAAACAGTTTCCATGGAGGGCAGAACCGCCTGGTCCTGGTCGGTCTTTTTAATGGCGGCATAGCGTACGCCGGTTGCCCAGGCGATACCGCCGTAACCGATGCCGTTGACGTCTTTAGCAACCGCATTAACGACTGCCGCCGTGCCGGGCAGAGTCTGAGTGTAATCGGAGTAATCCTCCTCATCCAGAACATGCTCTTTGAAAAAAGCATAAGTGCCGGAATTGTTTTCCCGGCCGTAAACAATAATACGAGCGTCGTTACCGCCGACTTCTTTCCAGTTGGTGATGGCGCCGGTGTAGATGCCTTTCAGCTGTGCGAAGGTGAGCTCTTTAACCGGATTTTTTTCATTGAGGAAAATCGAGATACCATCCAGCGAAACGGCCACCCGGTAGGGCTTAATGCCCCTTACTTCCGCCTGTTTGTATTCTTTCTCTTTCATGTCCCGCGAGGCTTGGCAGATATCCGTGCTGCCGTTTATCAGGGCGGCAATGCCGGTTCCCGTACCGCCTCCGGAAACCTGGACAACGACGCCGGGGTTGAGTTTCATGTATTCCTCGGCCCAGCGTTGGCCCAGTCTGACCAGGGTATCGGAACCCTTGATGGTGATATTGCCGCCGGCGTTGAGCAAACTCACGCCGAAGAGCAGGACCAGGGTTAAAGTAATTATTTTTTTCATGAATTTCTCCTGAATTTTTAAGTTTTCACGGGTATCATATTGTCGTTATGTTAATGTTATATTAAGAATTTTTTAAATGTAACCCCTGAATTTATTTTAAAATTTCAACTGCAGGTCCACCTGCAAACGCTTGAAGTCCTCTTCTTCCTTGTCCAGGCCGATTTTGTTGATGAAATATGAGATGTCAAAAGAAGTATTCTCAGCCAGAATAAGGGAGCCGCCGATTTCATGACCTTTGGCGCCGGTGCCGCCGCCACGGAAATCGGAGTCGGTGAAAGTCCCGACCACGGCGTCGCTTTCCACCTTGCGATAGATATAACGTACAGTCCAGGACCAGGGTTTTTTGGTTTTACCGATATGCAGTCCGGCCAGCCAGCCGGTGTTAAGACTGTCGGTGGCGGTATTTTTGACGTAGTCGAACATAATCGTTACGGGAATCTTCTTAAAATGATGAGTGGCTTCGGCGAAAAGTTCCACGATTTCATAGTCATTGGTGTAAACCTCGGCGTAAGTCGTGTCATCGGTATCCTCATTAATTGAGACAATAACCGGTGTCACTGAGTTGCCCATCGGCTCGCCGTCATAAAACGGGGTAAGGCCCTTGCCGTTGACATAGTTGAAAAAGCCGGCACCGATAGCGACGTTCGATTTTTTCTCATTAATATTATATCTGAACACGCCCTGTCCGGCCCCCAGCCAGGAATCGTCGCTTTTGGAACGTTCCTCGATCCATAAACCGGAGCCGATTAAAGTAATACTGACATTGTCAAGGTTACGTTCGAAAATAGCCGCCCCGCCTTCAGGATTCAGGTCCGAGTCCCAGAGGAGTTCCGACTTGCCCGGTTTTAAAAACGGGTTGTGAATTTTTCCGGCGGTTATTTTTAATCCCGGCAGACCGGCGGGTTTGAAATCGAAATAAGCCAGGTCCAGGATTATGCTTTTACTGGAAAAACCGCCGGTCAGGGTTTGATTGGTGGAAATCGGGTCGGATGAACCGGTGGCTAATTGAATGCCGATAGTAGTCGTGGACGAGACCTTGCCTTCTATTCCGAACCGCGCCCGAAGCCGGTGACGATGGCGTGCATCCTGCTCGCCTTCCTTAAGCACTTCATGACGGTAGCGAAGGTCGCCTTTGAGTTTGGCCTGTTCCCACCAGTTTTCCGCAACCGCCAGAGGGCTTAAAAGGGTGAGACTGGTCAGGACAATTAGCATTTTTTTCATCGATAACTCCTTTTAGTTATTTTTCACTTTTTTCTTTTTTTAATTTACCGCCTGAATTCATGTTAGAAATTCATGAGAATAAAACAGGTTTTATGTTAAGATATTGTTAAGACAGAGTTAAGACTTTGTAAAGTTTCTGTCGTCCCCCCTCGGTGAACGGTATTTTATTATGGGTAAAAGAATTAACTCGGGGAAAGATTTATTTGAGAGGGAAGTGAAGAGTGAAAAGACTGCCTTCTCCGGGTCGGCTTATTACACTTACCCGGCCGCCATGTGCCATCGCGATATGTTTGACTATGGCTAATCCCAGACCGGTGCCGCCCAGCTGGCGGCTTCGGGATTTGTCCACCCGGTAAAACCGTTCAAAAATGCGTGTCTGATGTTCCTCGGGAATCCCGATCCCGTGGTCCTCGACACTCAGCCGCAATTCGGTCGTGTCACTTTCCACTTTGATTATGACAACATCGTCTTCTTTGCTGTACTTGATGGCGTTATCCAGCAGGTTCACCAGCGCCTGCTCGACCAGGGTGGGATTGAATTTAAAAATAATCTGCCGGTCATTCTCGATCTGAAGAGTGATATTTTTAGCCCGGGCAGAGGCTTCGCAGACCTGAAGGGCGTTTTTAATAGTGTCGCAAATATTTTCGGAAAAGAAAGCTGTTTCCGGGGCTTGTTCGATTCGCGAGAGGCTGAGCAAATCTTCGATGATGGCATTAAGACGGTCGGCGTGTCTGGCGATGATATCCAGGAAGCGCCGGGCGTCTTCGTGATTTTCCAGGGCGCCGTCCTGAAGGGTTTCGACAAAGCCCTGGATGGATGTAACGGGGGTGCGGAGTTCATGCGAGACGTTGGCGACAAAATCACGGCGGATATTTTCCAGCTCTCGCAAACGGGTGATGTCGTTCAAGACCACGACGGCGCCGATTGCCCTGCCGTCGACATCATGCAATATGGACCCGGTTGCCTGCAGGTAACGCGGAAATTTGTCCGGCAGGACCAGCGGGGCTTCGATGGTATGCTGTTCGGTAAATATTCTGCCGACCAGTTGCTGAAGGGATGGGATGCGGATAACTTCATGTAAAATGCGTTTGACAACAGCTTCGGGGTCAACCTTGAAAAAACCGGCGGCAGTCTTGTTGATATTAATGATTCTTTCATCGCTGTCCACCGCCAGCACGCCCTCGGCCATGCTCAATAAAATCGCTTCCTGTTCGGTGCGTTGCCGGGTAATGGTCTTGATACGCTGGTCGAGCTGTGCGGCCATGTCATTCATGGCTTCGGCCAGACGGCCGATTTCGACGGTATCCGGTACCGGCAGTTTGCGTTCAAGGTAACCCAGGGAAAAACGGTCCGCCCCGGCTTTAAGTAGTTCCAGGGGGCGGGTAATTCGTCGGGCGACTATCAGGCAGAGGCCGGCAGCCAGGATGGCTATGACCAGACCGCCCAGAGCCATCCGGGTACGGGTGGAACTTAACGATTCCTCGATTGAGGTCAACGGGATGGAAGTGCGGATAACCGCCAGGAAATGGTTATCCTGATAAAGCGGCATGGCCAGGTACATCAGCGTAACCTGGCGGGTGTTGCTGTAACGGGTGGCAAAACCGGTTTTACCCTTTAAGGCTTCGCTTATTTCTTGTCGGGTATGGTGTTTTTCCATGCGGGCCGGTTCTTCTTCGGTGTCGCCGACCACCGTACCATCGGGTAAAACAACCGTGTAACGCGTAGCGGTTCTATGACCAGCTTCCTTGCACAGGGAATCAACCGCTGCCATATTGCCGCTAAGGAGAAACGCCGCCAACGGCTTTTCAAGAAGCGTGGCTCGTATTTTGAGACCGGCGGCCATCTGCTGTATATAAAAATTCTTATGTGCCCACAGAGCGTACCAGGTCAGGGCGACGATAGTCAGAATGATTATAAGCAGATAGGGCAGGTACAGTTGCCAGAGTATCTTTTTACGGGCCATATTCATTCCCTGAAACGATAACCGATTCCGCGGATGGTTTCAATATGATTGCCGGCCGGTCCCAGTTTTTTGCGTAAACCGGCAATGTGGACATCGATTGTCCGGTCGGTAATAACTACGTCTTCACCTCGAACAATATCGACCAGCTGGTTACGGTTAAAGACCCAGCCGGGGCGTGAGGCCAGCGTATGCAGCAGTTTGAATTCCGTGCCGGTGAGGCTGATGTTCTTATGACCGGCGCTGACCCGGTGACGATTGGGGTCGATGGTCAGGGAGTGAATCCTGATGATTGTTTTTTCATCCGGGGTATCCTCGTTACGCCGGAGAACCGCCCGGAGTCGCGCCAGCAGGACCCGGGGGCTGAACGGCTTGGTGATATAATCGTCGGCGCCCACCTCAAGACCGGTGACAATATCAGCCTCCTCGCTTTTGGCGGTCAGCATGAGGATGGGGATATTACGGGTTTTGTCGTTATTTCTTAATGACCTGCATACATCAAGGCCGTCGATTCCGGGTAACATTAAATCAAGAATTACGGCATCGGGGGCTTTCAGACAGGCTTCCTTAATGCCTTTTTCGCCGGTCGAACTGATATTTACCCGGTAACCCTCGCGTTCAAGGTTATAGCGGATAAGCTCGGCGATATCAGTCTCGTCTTCAATAATCAGTATAAGTTCATTAGCCATCGATAACCGTGTCCTTTTGATGTCAAAAATAGCGTTTTTAAAGGCAGGAGCAACAGGAAACTGGGTAAATTATGAATTCTTAGTCTCTTGATATGTCGTTAAATAATATAGTCTTAAGCCTGGCATAAAAGCGGTTGAAAATCTTGTGAAAAATCTCACAAAAGCTCTTGACAAAAAGTTAGGTTCTCCGTACATTATTAGTCGCGACTAACTTTTAACGGTAAAGGAGTTGATTTTGCCGACATCGGAAATGCTCAGCGCCAGCCTGGAAGATTATCTGGAGGCTATTTTTCATCTTGTTTCCGACAAACAGGCAGCTCGGTCAAAAGATATTTCCCGGCTGTTGAAGGTTAATGTTTCTTCCGTTACCGGGGCTTTGCAGGTGCTGGCGCAGAAAAATCTGGTGAACTATTCGCCCTATGAAGTTGTTACTCTTACTGAAAAAGGCGAGCAGGCCGCCCGGGATGTGGTTCGCAGGCACCGCGCTTTGAGGGATTTTTTTGTCAAGGTGCTGGCGGTTGAAGAAGGTATCGCGGATAAAGGTGCCTGCCGGATAGAGCACACCATTCCGCGCGAAATACTCGAACGGTTTGTTGAATTCGTCGATTTTATTGAGAAAAGCCCGGTTCCGGGCGCCAATTGTGTGCATGAATTTAAAAAATACTGCGGTCATGAAAAAAAAACCTCACATAACAGCCGAACCTCGGTCAAAAGAAAGCCAGGTCTCCGCAAGCAGAAGGAAAAAACCCGTGACAACAACTCTAAATGAAATGGCACCCGGTAAAAAGGGACGTATTTTGAAAATTGAAGGTCGGGGAGCGGTTAAAAAAAGGATTGTCGATATGGGGGTGGTTCCCGGGGTGGAGGTGGAGGTGGAACGTTATGCCCCCCTCGGGGATCCGATTGAGATAAAGGTTAAAGGGTACCACCTGTCGTTACGCAAGGAAGATGCTTCGAAAATTATGATTGAACTGCTCCATTAATAAGATTCGTGGAAAAGGAAGCGAGGAAATGATGCCGTTGTCGATGGTGGCTGCCGGGAAAAAAGTAAAATTGTTGACGGTTAATGCCGGACGGGGCTTGAAAGCCCGTCTGGCAAATATGGGTCTGGTACCCGGAGTGGAACTGGAAGTTATAAGCAACAGTCGGCGCGGTCCGTTCATTGTCGCCATGAAAGAAACCCGTCTTCTTTTAGGGCGGGGCATGGCGCATAAAATAGAGGTCGAGTAATATAACTGAATAAGCCTTTTATCCTTTTAACTCCGGAAAGAGTTAATCGCCATCAAAATATCCCCAACCATGATAACCAGGAAGATAACGGTCGCTCTGGCCGGTAATCCCAATTCCGGGAAAACGACAGTCTTTAATAACCTGACCGGTGCCCGCCAGCATGTAGGTAACTATCCCGGCGTGACGGTGGAGAAAAAAGCCGGCCTGTGCAAACACGGGGCTTTTGAAATAAACGTCGTGGACCTGCCGGGCACCTACAGCCTGACCGCTTATTCCGTCGAAGAGATGGTGGCGCGGGATTTTATCATCAAGGATAAACCGGATATTGTCGTTGACATCATCGACGCTTCCAATCTTGAACGTAATCTTTACCTGGCGGTTCAGTTTATGGAGCTGGGCGTGCCGCTGATACTGGTTTTCAACATGAGCGACCTTGCCAGGTCACGCGGTATTGAGTTTGACCTGAAAAAGTTATCGGAACTGCTGGGCTCGCCGATTGTGCCGATGGTGGCTCAGAAAAACCGGGGAACGCCGGCGTTGCTGGATACCATCGTGGCCATGGCCGACGGGAAGATCCATTTCAAGCCGGTCAGGATTAATTATGGCCGGGAAATTGAAAAAGAACTGGACCACCTCGAGCAACTTCTGGGGGATAAAAAATATCACCATCACAAGTATCACCCGCGCTGGCTGGCTTTAAAACTCCTTGAGGATGACCGGCAGATTAAGGAACTGGTGAACGCTCCGGAAATACTGGAGGCGGTTAACCGGAGCGCCATGCACCTGGAAAAAATATTCGGCGACCATCCCGAAATAATCATTTCCGATAAAAGATACGGTTTTATCTCGGGTGCCTGCCAGGAAACGGTTCGTTCCACCGTGCAAGCGCGCTATACGTCGTCCGACCTGGTGGATGCCGTGGTCACCAACCGCCTTCTCGGTTTTCCCATTTTCCTGGGGCTGATGTATCTGGTGTTTCAATTGACTTTTACACTGGGTGAGGCGCCGATGCACTGGATTGAAAGGTTTTTTTCCTGGCTGAGCGGGCAAATATCTTTTTTGTGGCCGGCCGCTACCACCAGTCCCTTAAAATCACTGCTGGTGGATGGTATCATCGGCGGGGTTGGAGGAGTGATTGTATTTCTGCCCAATATTCTTTTATTGTTTCTGGCGATTGCCCTTCTGGAGGATTCCGGGTATATGGCCCGGGCGGCGTTCATAATGGACCGCCTGATGCATAAAATCGGTCTGCATGGCAAGAGCTTTATTCCCATGTTGATCGGGTTCGGATGTTCGGTACCAGCGGTGATGGCAACCCGCATGCTCGAAAATAAACGCGACCGCTTGACCACCATGCTGATTATACCCCTGATGAGCTGCGGCGCCCGCCTGCCCATTTACGCTTTAATTATCCCGGCCTTTTTCCCCAGGGTCTGGCATGGTCCCATGCTGTGGATTATTTATTTAATCGGCATCGTTCTGGCGGTTCTTGCCGCCCGGGTCCTGCGCTCTACCCTTTTTAAGGGATTATCGGCGCCGTTTGTCATGGAGCTGCCGCCGTACCGCGTACCCACCCTGAAGGGCATTTTGATTCACATGTGGGAACGGGGCTGGCTGTACCTGAAAAAGGCTGGTACGGTTATCCTGGGTATCTCGATTGTTCTATGGGCGATGACCAGCTATCCCAGGAAAGAAGTTTATGATACTGACTACGATACGATGATGACTCGGGCCGAGGATAATTATTATTCGGCAGTAATAAAGTTAAACAGCCGGCTGGGACTTCCGCCGGAAGCCACTCTCATCAAACAAGCCTTGCAGGCGGAAATGACAACTGCCCGGAAGCAAGCCCGCTTTTACTCCCGTGACCGCGAGTACCGCGAGGCCGAACGGTTTAAAGACAGTATCGTAGTGGGGCTTGAAAACACTCCCGAAGGGGGGATTCTGTCGGAATTTCTCGAGGTACGCGATATGGTTACCCGGGCAAGGAACACATTTGATAATGCTGTAAACGAGGGCCGCCTTAAACCGGACGCGCCAGCATACCTGCTGCTTAAATCCAACCTGAACATAACGCTGGCGGAAATCGAATATAAACAACCGCAAATTTATCGCGGGGTGGTAACGTATATGGATAGCGCATGGATACCGTATGAAAAAACGGTAAAGGAGATAAACCGGCAGAAACAGGGCGAGGCGCTGACGGCGTCAGTAGCCGGGCGCATCGGTCATTTTCTCGAACCGGTGTTACGGCCGATGGGCTTTGACTGGCGTATCGGTACGGCGTTAATCGGTGCCTTTGCCGCCAAGGAGGTGTTCGTGGCTCAAATGGGAATTGTTTTTTCGGTGGGTGATGATGAGGACGGGCCGGAGGCTCTGCGGGATAAGCTGAGGAAGAATTACACTCCGCTGGTGGCTTTCTGCATTATGCTCTTTATGTTAATCAGCATGCCCTGCCTGGCCACTCTGGCGGTCGTGAGACGGGAAAGCAATTCCTGGAAATGGGCTCTGTTCCAGCTTGGCGGCCTGACCCTGCTGGCTTTTCTTATCACCATGCTGGTGTATCAGGCGGGTCGTTTTCTCGGTATTGGATAAGGATAATTACCATGTGGCTGGAAATAATCGTGGTTGGTTTTATCGTGACGGTCGCTGTTTTTTGGCTGGGCTGGTCGCTTTACCGGTCGTTTAAATGCCGGGAAACAAACTGCCGTTGTTCCGACAGCTGCCAAATTGCGAAATTTTGTGATAAAAATTTCACCCGTCCCCCAACGGAAAATAAGTACAAAGGTTGATACCCGCCTTATAATCCCAGGAGTTTTCTCTCAAATTCAAACTTGGAAGGTTCCAGGCGAATCAGCCAGCCCTCGCCGTATGGGTCCTGAAGCGCCGAGTTGGGATTTTCAATCACCTTGTTGTTGACCTCGACCACCATCCCGGACAATGGGGATAAGACCGTATGTGAGCGCAGGTCGGTGGAGAAAATCTGCAGGTAGGGACCGCCCTGGCGCAGGCGGTCGCCTTTGGCCGGCAGGTTAATCATCTGTATTTTTCCAATGGTATTCAGGAAGGAACGTTCCACTCCCAGAAGGACCACTCCGTTTTCTTCCTGCATCATCCAGGACTGGTCGCCGACAGACCTGATGGGGCTGGATTTAGCCTCGCTATCCGGGGAATCGGCGGCTTTGTCGCCGCCAGCCGACCTGGCCGCCGCCACCAGTTCCGCCGCCCGGCGGATAACCCCCATCAACTCCTTTTTCGTGAAAGGTTTGGCGATATAGTCGAACGCCCCCAGCTGCTTGGCCTGAAGAGCAGTATTGATGGTGGCATAGCCGGTTATCATAATTACGGGGGCATGCGGCTGTTGGGTCTTGACTATTTTCATGAATTCCATGCCGTCGATGTCAGGCATCATTAAATCCGTCAGAAAAATATCGAAGGTTGCGCCTGTCATCAGCTTCTGGGCCTCGAGAACCGACAACGCCGTGTATACCCGATAATTTTCCTTACGCAGGTGTTTTTCGATGCTGTCGAGAATTATCTGTTCGTCGTCGATAACCAGTATATTTATCTTTTGTGTCATTTTATTTCTCCCATATTTTAATATAAACCTGCATATTCTATGCTTTCTCGAACAGGGCTGGCAGGATGATGCGGAATATGGCTCCGCCGCCGACTGCCGTGTCAACTTCGATAATCCCCCGATGTCTTTCAATAATACCCCAGCTGACGGCCAGCCCGAGGCCGTTGGTACCTTTGGTGGAGAAAAAGGGCTCGAATATTTTGTCAATCAGGTTTTCAGGAATGCCGGGACCGTTGTCTTCTACGGAAATTATAACCCGGTTGTGCCAGCGTTCATAATCGGTGGTCAGTATTATTTTTCCGGTTTCTTTCATGGCGTCGGCGGCATTGAGCATGAGGTTTAAAATCACCTGCTGAATCTGGTGGGGGTCGCACTGGATGAAGGGAAGTTCTTCCTTCTTGTTTACCTCGATGCCGATATTTCGGAACTGGGGGAGACGTTCGAGCAGTGAAACCGATTGGTCGACTATCAGGTTGGGGTTGATTTTCTCGAAATTGGGCGTGTCCTGGCGGGCGAAATCGAGCAGGTTGCGGACGATATCCCGGCAACGCAGGGTTTCGCGGATGATAACGCTGATATCCCGGTGCAGAGGGTTGTCGGGCGGAACCTCGTCGAGCATATCCTCGGCATAGGCCAGAACACCCGAAAGCGGGTTATTGATTTCATGAGCCACCCCCGCCGCCAGTTTGCCCAGGGCGGCCAGCTTGGTGCTCTGTACCAGCTGGTCGCGCAGTTCCTTTTCCGAGGTAACGTCGCGCATGATGGTGCATACCCCGATGGTGCTGCCCTTGTAGTCCTTGAGGGGGAAACGCAGGGTGTTAAAATGGTGGTCGCGGCCGTCAATGTTGATGGTCTCCTCGTATGTCCGGTGCCGGTCGGAGGTGATAACTTCCCGGTCATGGCGGTTGATGAGTCTGGTTAGTTCAGCCGGAAACATATCCTCGGGTTTTTTACCTGTAAAATCCTGAGGGTTTTTATGGAAAGAGCGGGCGATAACCGGGTTGACGATTAAATAACGACCATCAAGGTCCTTAATCGAGATCCAGTCCTGTGCGGAGTCGATGAAACTCTTGAAGCGCTGCTCGGCGCTCTCGATTTCCCGGAGTAATTTCACTTTTTCGGTGATGCGGTGCCAGGTAATCAATACCGCCTCCGCCGTGTTGTACTGGTCAAGGATGGGCGTAAGCGTCACTTCCCAGTGGGTTTCTTCGGGGGCTTCCGTTCGCCAGACCACCGAGCGGGATTCGCCGCTCTGCAGAACATCGTCGATTAACGGCAGGGTTTCCCGGCACTGGGCGGCGAGCTCCGTATCGGCCAGGAGCTGTTCGCATCGTTTATCCATGGCGTCTTTGAATGAAAAACCGGAGTAACGGCTAAGGCTGGCGTTTATTTTGATGACTTTCTTATCCATGTTCAGGACCACGACCAGGTCGGGGATATTGTCGAACAGGCTCTGTAAGAAGTGCCGCTCCATTTCGATTTTTTGTTCCAGGATGGTCATTTCTTCGAGCTGGCGTTTTTTGTCTTCCTGGGCGTTGACCAGGTCCCAGAAAATGCGGGCGAAAGTATGGTCAATCAGTTTGACCCCGGGCGGGAGGATCTTGTAGATGTTTTCCAGTACATCGTCCCGACCGGTCAGCTCAATAATCAGTTCCAGGCCGGGAATCGCCAGGGCTTCGTCGATTTTGGTCGTGGTGCGGATGCCTTCTTCCCGGGCGTATATCATTCCCCGCGCTTCCGGGTCGGTGTCTATGACGCATTCAATCTCCAGCAGCAGTTCTTTTAAGAATGGTCCCCGGGCCAGCTTGATGATTGCCCGGCAGCCGCGACCACCGCCGATTATGACTGTTTTCATCCTTTTATTGCATCACCTTTCTTGGCCTTCGCTTCGGCTACCTTTTTAGCATGGCTTTATGGGAATTCGGTTTCAAGCATATCCGTGTAATCATTTAACAATTCTTCAATATTTTTGTAAAAACATTTCGGATTGATAGTAAAATGAAGCAGGATATTGCTCAATTTTTCCGGTATATATGGGTACAGTTTTTTAAGGTTCATGATCCGGTATTCGTAAAAAGCGGAGGAATCGTCGGAACACAAACTCTGCCGTACTTCGGCAGGGAATTTACTGTTTTTTAAAACATTATGGAAGGAATTTATCCCTTTGCCGACGGCATAATTGATGATGTTGCCGATACTCCAGACGTCGAAATCGGCGACATGCTGGTTGAGGTCGAAATCAATCCAGCGGAATTTACCCGTATCCCGCTCGATGATGATGTGGTCGTTGCGGATATCGCCGTGACAGGTACCGAAGCGGTGCAAGAGGGCGATGGCTTCGAGGGAACCGGTCAGTTTTTTCAGGATGTCCGGCAGGTCCTCGTGGAAATACTGTTCATGGCTTTTGGTGTTTTCATGGATGTCGTTCAATAAGGCTTTACCCTTGATGAAATCGATTATACGAACATGATTGCCCTTTTCATCGAGCGAGGTATAACCCTGCATAAAGCGTTCGTCCCCGCGCACCAGATCCAGCACCCGGGATTCCTTTTCCGGGCTGCGATAGCAGTGGATGCGGAAAATGCTGATATGGACATAAAAATCTTCATGGAAGACGGTTTTTATAATCTTCTGCCGGCCGGTGGCCAGCTCGAAGGCGCTGAAAACCCAGTACTTGGGCTGGTCCTCGATTCCGAAACGCGTTTCATATCGGTTGCCGGTGATAAGGAAATCGCAGTTATCCAGATGCATGATATCGCCCCGTTTTATTCTGGTCCAGTCCGAAGTATCAGTAATAATCGACGGGCGCGGGACCTGCTGCCAGCCGGTCAGTTCCCGGATGCGCTCGATAAACTTGTCTATATCATCCATGTTGCTTCCGGTGCCGCCCCTTTAATATTATCCAAAATGGGTTGTTTTTACTATTCTTCGGTGTCTTATTACAAATAAGGGAGAAGTTTAATTTTAGCAAGTTTTTTAAAAGTCCCTCCGGCAAACCGACAGATTCATATACAACCGACCGCCTTCAGAGTTGAATTAGTTAAATCCATTTTAGGGAAATAAAAAAGGTAAGGTCATTGAAGCATAAGTTGAGAGACCTCTTTGGTCACTGTTAAGGTCAACAGGGGCAACAACTTCTGAAGCCAACCGGCTGTCTGGCAGTGGATTTCTTCTGGAACCATGTTTTTCAGGTATGCCTTTTTAGGTCTTTACAGTGACGAGCGTTTGTCATATTATTAGCTTTCAGGTTGATGGAACGGGTAGATTCCGAAAATAATTGGTTAATACGGGTAAGTGGTTTTCAACGGAGAGCTACGGCTTGTTAAAACTGCCCTGGACGCAAATAAAAAAGATAAATTCGACTTTGTTAAACCAATTACGAACCTCAACCCGGCGTATATATACTTGATGTTTGTTAAATTGCATTTAAATTTGGATATTAACTGTTATAAATAACCTTTCTATTTAATTGGGAATATTTGTTTTTTGCACTTAATGGGATTTTTTTTGTTCTATCATCAAATTGAGGTTTAGCTTATGAGTACTATTGGACTGGAGAAACCAAGAAGCCTTCCCGCCGAGATTTCCTACGCCTCGGTTGGCAAAAAGGTGCTCATGGCGGTCACGGGACTGGTCGCTTTTGCTTATGTGCTCGGTCATATGCTGGGTAACCTTCAGATATTCGCCGGCCGGGAACGCTTGAACGATTATGCGGAGTTTCTTCACAGCCTGGGCTGGCTGTTATGGGTCATCCGGGTCTTCCTTTTTGCTTTTTTTGTTATTCATGTCTGGAAAGGGATCCAGCTTAAGCTGGAAAACTGGGCTTCACGGCCGCAGCGGTACGTTAAAAATAACACCGTACAGGCCAGTTTGTCGTCGCGTACCATGATCTGGACCGGCCTGGCGGTGTTGTCATTTGTGGTCTATCATATCCTGCATTTCACCGTGCGGATTACCAATCCGCAGTATCAGAAGATGGTGGATGACCTGGGGCGCCCCGATGTATACTCGATGGTGATAACCGGCTATCAGAACAATCTTATCGCTGTCGTGTACATTATAGCGGTGGGTCTGGTTTGTTACCACCTGACGCACGGCATTGCCAGTATGTTTCAAACGGTTGGTCTGAATAACCCCCGTTTCCAGCCCGTGCTCGATAAAATCGCCTGGACACTGGCGGTGCTGATATTTCTTGGTTTTATCTCAATTCCCCTGGGGGTGATGTTCGGCATTTTACAGCTGCCGGGAGGAGGATTATAATATGAAGTTGTAATCCAGAATACCTTCGGGGCCGCTGGCTCAAAAATGGGACAAGCACCGTTTCGAAATGAAGCTGGTCAATCCGGCCAATAAAAGAAAGTATCATGTCATCGTGGTAGGTACTGGTCTGGCGGGTGCCTCGGCGGCGGCTTCGCTGGCCGAGCTTGGTTACAATGTCAAAGCTTTCTGTTTCCAGGACAGCGCCCGCCGGGCGCACTCGATCGGCGCTCAGGGCGGCATCAACGCCGCCAAGAATTATCAAAACGACGGCGACTCCATCTGGCGATTGTTTTACGATACTATCAAGGGGGGTGATTTCCGTTCCCGCGAGGGCAATGTTTACCGTCTGGCGCAGGTCGCCAATAATATCATCGACCAGTGTGTGGCTCAGGGTGTCCCCTTCGCCCGTGAATACGGCGGTATGCTTGACAATCGCTCGTTCGGCGGGGCACAGGTGTCCCGTACCTTCTATGCCCGCGGCCAAACCGGCCAGCAGTTGCTGCTGGGTGCTTATTCGGCGCTTATCCGCCAGATAGGCCGCGGCCAGGTCAAAATGTTTCCGCGTACCGAAATGCAGGACCTGGTGTTAATCAACGGCCATGCCAAAGGGATTGTCGTTCGTGATCTGGTGACCGGGAAAATCGAGTCGCATGCCGCCGACGCCGTGGTTCTGGCCACCGGTGGTTATGGTCGGGTTTTCAATCTCTCGACCATGGGCCTGGGTTGCAATGTTACTGCTGTCTACCGCGCCTACAAACGCGGCGCGCTTTTCGCCAATCCCTGTTTTACCCAGATTCACCCCACCTGTATTCCTTATTCGGGAGAGTTTCAGTCGAAACTGACCTTGATGTCGGAGTCGTTGCGTAATGACGGTCGGATATGGGTGCCCAAAAAGAAAGGCGACCAGCGCCCGCCGAACCGGATTCCCGAGGATGAGCGCGATTATTATCTGGAACGCAAGTATCCCAGTTTCGGCAACCTGGCACCGCGGGACATTTCCTCGCGCAGCGCCAAGGAGGTGTGTGACGAGGGGCGCGGTGTCGGACCGACCGGTTACGGAGTGTACCTCGATTTCGCCGACGCCATCAAACGGCTCGGCAAACACATTATCGAACAGCGCTACGGCAACCTCTTCGAGATGTATCATCTGATTACCGACGAAGACCCGTACGAGGTGCCGATGCGTATTTACCCGGCATCGCATTACACCATGGGCGGACTGTGGGTCGATTACAACCTGATGAGCAATATTCCCGGTCTTCATGTTATCGGTGAAGCCAATTTTTCCGACCACGGCGCCAACCGGCTGGGAGCCTCGGCTCTGATGCAGGGGCTGGCGGACGGGTATTTCATCCTGCCCTACACGATCAGCGATTACTTTGCCCGCGCCGGGGCGCAGAATATCAGTACCGACCGCGCGGAATTCCGGGCGGCGGAAAACGAGGTCGAAGACCGCATTAAAAAGATTATGGCGGTCAACGGCCGGCAAACGGCGGAATCGTTCCATAAGCGGCTCGGCACCATCATGTGGGAATATTCCGGGATGGCCCGCAACGAAACCGGTCTGAAAAAAGCGCTGGAATTGATCCCGGCTCTCCGTGAGGAATTCTGGAAAGATGTGAAGGTGCTTGGCGAGGCGGAGGATATGAACCAGACGCTGGAGCGTGCCGGACGGGTAGCGGATTTCCTGGAGTTTGCCGAAATTTTCGCTTACGATGCCCTTAACCGCGAGGAATCCTGCGGTGCTCATTTCCGCGAGGAATACCAGACCGAGGATGGTGAAGCCAGACGCGACGACAAGCGCTTCGCTTACGTGGCGGCCTGGGAATATAAAGGCGTCGGTATCAAACCGGAACTTCACAAAGAACCGCTGGATTTCGAAAACGTTGAACTGGCCACAAGGAGCTACAAATAATGAACTTAACATTACATGTTTGGCGTCAGAAAAACGCCCAGGATAAAGGGAGAATGGAGACTTACCAGGCTCATGATATCACTCCCGACATGTCGTTTCTGGAAATGCTGGATGTGGTCAACGAGGAACTGGTGGCGAAAGGGATAGAACCGATTCATTTTGATCACGATTGCCGCGAGGGTATATGCGGCGCCTGTTCCCTGGTAATTAACGGTATCCCGCACGGCGGCAAGAGAGGCTGTACCACCTGCGAGTTGCGCATGCGTAATTTCAAGGATGGTGATGAAATATATGTCGAGCCGTTCCGCGCCCGGGCTTTCCCGGTGGTTAAGGACCTGATGGTGAACCGCTCGGCGTTCGACCGTATTTTACAGGCGGGCGGGTTTGTCTCGGTGAATACCGGGGCGGTTCCCGACGGTAACGCTGTCCCCATCCCGAAAACCGATGCCGACAGGGCGATGGATGCCGCGGCCTGTATCGGTTGCGGCGCCTGTGTAGCCGCCTGCAAGAACGCTTCGGCCATGCTGTTCGTGGCCGCCAAGGTTACGCACCTGGCCTGGCTTCCCCAGGGGAAGGTCGAACGCGAACGGCGCGTTAAGAAAATGGTGGCTCAGATGGATAAGGAAGGCTTCGGCAACTGCACCAACTATTACGAATGCGAAGCCGTCTGCCCGAAAAATATCAGGGTCGAGGTTATCGCCCGGATGAATCGCGAGTACCTGCGCGCTCTTCCGAAAAAGATCGAATGAGGGGAACGAAGTCCGGTCGTATGACCGGGCTTCATAATGATAAATGAAAGTCAGAATTTGTAAGAATAAAAAAGGAGGTTAAATGACGGAACAGAAACCAACTAACAAAAAACCGTCATTAAAGCAGGTTGGCTTGAGTGAAACGGTGCTTTGGGACCTCTATACCAATCTGCTGAAAACCCGTCTCCTGGATGAAAGACTCCGCAAACTCTTTCGTCAGGGGCGGTTTGCCGGGACCTATTTCTCGGCGGTGGGCCAGGAAGCGACCACGGTGGGGCCTACCTACGGCCTTCGTGATGAAGATATAATCGCTCCCTCGCATCGTGAAATCGGCGCCAATGTAACCAAGGGGGTGCCGCTGGAGTTGATTGTGGCCCAGGTGTATGCGCGGCGCAACTCGCCCGACAAGGGGAAATCGCATCCCTGTCATTACGGTTATCGACCCAAAGGGGTCATCAGCCCGGCCTCCACGCTGGCCGGACAGACCATCGTCGGCACCGGTTGTGCGATGGGTTTTAAAATCCAGAAGAAAGATAATGTCGTGCTGGCCTTTTTCGGTGAGGGTTCCACCTCCCGGGGCGGCTGGCATGAAGCTCTCAATTATG
This sequence comes from Candidatus Zixiibacteriota bacterium, assembly GCA_028715215.1. Classification (GTDB taxonomy): domain Bacteria; phylum Zixibacteria; class MSB-5A5; order GN15; family FEB-12; genus JAFGNW01. Next base: position 20,319 of record JAQUSF010000018.1, on the reverse strand, counting down.
CCGGAATTCATAAATTACCGATTGTATATATCTGCCAGAACAATCTCTGGGCGGAATCAGTCCCGGCCACGCTCCAGGCAGGTATCAAAGATTTTGCCGACCGCGCCAAAGCCTATGGTTTCCCGGGGGTGACTATCGATGGGAACGATATCGTCCAGACACACAAGACGGCGGCCGAAGCGATTGCCCGTGCCCGTGCCGGAGAAGGACCCACATTAATCGAATGCAAAACCTATCGCTGGTACGGTCACTCCGAAATCGACCCGGCTGATTACCGCCAGACCGAAGAGTTGGAAAACTGGAAAAAGAAGGATCCCGTCATACGTGCGGAGAAACTTCTTTTAGACCTTGAAATTTTAAATACCGCTAAACGCGAAGCCCTCGTGGAAAACCTGGACCAGGAAATAGAAGCCGCTGTTCAGGTGTGTGAAAAGGAAAAATATGTCGAGCCCGAAGAGGCTTACAACGATGTTTATTCTGAACGTTTTCCCGTTTTGAAGGACGAATATTAACCGGGAGAATAAATAATGATTAATCGGAATAAACATGTCACCAAGCTAACATTCGGGAGATAAAAATGAAAAAAGTTACATATATTGAGGCTATTACCCAGGCCTTGTATGAAGAGATGGAACGCGATGAACGGGTTTTCCTGATTGGTCAGGATATCGGTCTTTACGGGGGTGTTTTCAAAGCCACCAAAGGACTGATGGACCGTTTCGGGGCGGAACGCGTTATCGATTCGCCCATATCGGAAGTATATATAGCCGGCGGTTCGGTAGGCGCCGCCCTGGTCGGTATGCGACCGGTCGCTGAAATCCAGTTTGCCGACTTTATTACCCCCTCGATGGACCAGATAATCCAGCAAATGGCCAAAATGCGTTATCGGTCCGGGGGTGCCTGGACCTGTCCGATGACCATCCGCGTCTGCTGCGGCGGTGAGGTCGGTGGCGGTCTGTATCATTCGCAGATTAACGAGCAGTGGTTTTTCTCACAACCGGGGCTGGTAGTCGTGATGCCGTCCACCCCCTATGACGCCAAGGGTCTGTTGAAAGCGGCTGTTCGCGGCGAGGACCCGGTGATTTATTTCGAACACAAGCGTCTGTACCGGTCGATTAAGGAAGAAATTCCCGAGGATGATTTCGTTGTTCCGGTCGGCAAAGCCGCCGTGCGCAAAGAAGGCAAGGACATCACTATCGTAGCGTACGGTTTGATGTGCCATAAAGCCCTCGAAGCGGTCGCTATGCTCGAGAAGGACGGTATTTCCTGCGAGCTGATCGACATGCGGACACTGCGTCCCTGGGACCGGGAGACGGTTTTCGAGTCGGTCAAAAAAACTTCGCGGGCGGTCCTGGTACAGGAAAACTCCAAGACCGGTGGCGTGATGGCCGAGGTCTCGGCTTCGATTACCGAAGATGTCTTTGATTATCTTGATGCCCCGGTCAGCCGGGTATGCGGGCTCGATGTACCGATGTTGCCGTTTGCACCGCCGATGGAGCACTTCTTTTTGCCTAACGCGGAAAAGATTGTCCGGGCTGTCAGAAAAGTCATGGAATATTAAGGGAGGTAAAAGATGGAATACAAAGTAATCGTACCCCCCCTGGGCGAATCGGTCGTGGAAGGCACGATCGTCAAATGGCTTAAGCAGGAAGGCGAAAAAGTCAAGGTTGATGACCCGCTGGTGGAAATCATGACCGACAAGATAAATGTCGAAATACCTTCACCCCACGACGGCGTTATGAAAAAACACCTGGTGGGTCCGGATACGGTGGTCGAGGTCGGTGCCGAGATTGCCGTGATGGAAGTCGAGGGCGAGGTTGAGCAGGCCAAAACATTTCAGGTCAAGCCCGAAGACGGCAGGGAACGCATCCCCCGCGAGCAGGAAGTAAAACCGGCTCCGGAGGAGTTTGTCGGCACCGCCGTGCATCATGAGCATATGGGTATTCATGCCGACGAGGCGGCGATTGAAAAGGGCATTAAGGCTGTCAAGTCCTCGCCGATCGTGCGGCGTCTGGCGCGGGAACATTTTATCGACTTGCGCAAACTGACCGGTACCGGCAAAGGCGGTCGGGTAAGTAAAAACGACGTCCTGAAATATATTGAAATGCGCCATTCGGTCGATATCATCCGCCCGGATTTTATTTTCCCCGGAGCCGAGCCGGAGGAAATTATCCCCGTCACCGGCGTTCGGAAAGTAATTGCCGAGCACATGGTCAAGTCGGCGTTCACCATTCCGCATGTAACGACGTTCGACGAGGCGGACATGTCGGCCCTGGTCACCTGGCGCCGGCGCAATGTGGACAAAATCGAGGAACGGCACGGCGTGCGGATAACATATCTGCCGTTTATAGCCAAGGCGATTATTTTTGCCGCCCGGGAGTTCCCCTGGATAAACGCCACTTTCGTGGGTGATAACCTGCACGTCAAGAAATATTTCAATATCGGGATGGCCGTGGCGCGGGAAAATTCGCTTATTGTCCCGGTCATCAAACACTGTGAACAGAAATCGCTGCTGGAAATCGCCCGTGACATGAAAGAACTGGGGGATAAAGCCAATACCGACCGGTTGACGATTGAGGAGATATCCGGCGGGACGATTTCCATCACCAATGCCGGCGTCATGGGCGCCCTGGGCTCCACGCCCATAATAGCCGCTCCGCAGGTGGCTATCCTGGGAGTGCACAAAATTGTCGAGAAACCGGTTGTCCGTGGCGGAGAAATCGTTATCCGGCCGATTCTCAATTTCGGCCTCTCCTTCGACCACCGGGTAATCGACGGCGGGTATGCCGTGCAATTTCTGCGGAGATTGATCGAATTTCTCGAAGACCCCGACAGCTGGCTGTTGAACGTGATTTAACAATAAGGGTGTAGTTATGGCTGATAAATACAAAGTAGTGGTAATAGGGGCCGGACCCGGCGGTTACGTAGCGGCTATCCGCGCCGCTCAACTGGGTCTGAAAACCGCCATCGTGGAAAAAGAATACTACGGCGGCGTCTGTCTCAACTGGGGTTGCATTCCTTCCAAGGCGCTTCTGTATGTTGCCGAGTTGAAACGAACGGTCGAAGATGCGGGGCGGATTGGCTTGATGGCGGAAAAGGTGACCGTTGACCTCGACAAACTTCGTCGCCATAAGGACGATACCGTCAAGAGGTTAACCGGCGGCGTGCAGCTTCTTCTGGATAAAGCCAGAGTGACCCGGTACAGCGGTTCCGCCGCCTTCGAATCGGAGAAGGAAATAAAGATTACCGACAGCAAGGGTGGTCAGACCGTTTTGGAAGCCGAGAATTTCATTATTGCTACCGGCGCCGTCCCCTTAGAACTGCCCATGCTGAAATATGACGGTCGGACGGTAATCGGCGCCCGCGAGGCCATCGAGCTGTCCCGGATTCCGGAGAATATGGGGGTCATCGGGGCCGGACCGATCGGCGTCGAGATGGCTACCGTTTACAGCACCCTGGGCGCCAGGGTCACGATAATCGAGCTTCTGGATGCGGTCCTGCCGACGCTGGATGCCGATATCTCCGCCGCCTCGGAACGGGCGCTCAGGAAACAGAAGATGGAGATTTATACTTCGTCAAAAGTGGTTTCATCGAAAAGTAACGGTGATAAAGTGGATGTCGAGGTGGAAACGCCGAAAGGGAAAAAGACATTTACCTTTGATATGGTACTGGTGGCGGCCGGGATGAAGCCCAACACGAACGGTCTGAACCTGGACAAAGCCGGGGTCAAGACCGACAGCCGGGGTTTTATCACGGTGGATAAACGTCGCCGTACCAGCGTCGCGCATATATTCGCCGTCGGTGACGTGGTGGGTGGCATTCTCCTGGCGCACAAGGCTTCCCATGAGGGAATCGTGGCGGTCGAAGCTATCGCCGGCTCCACCATGGGCGCAGACTGGAAAGCCGTCCCTTACGCTGTTTTTACCGACCCGGAAATTGCCGGAGTCGGCCTGACCGAGAAAGAAGCCGCCGGTTCCGGGAGGAAAATTAAGGTCGGTAAATTTCCCTACCGGGCGGTAGGCAAAGGCATCGCCACCCTGGCGACCGAGGGTTTCACCAAAATCATCGCCGACGCCGAGACCGATGAAATTCTCGGTATTCATCTTTTCGGCCCCCATTCCGGAGATATTATTTTCACCGGTACGGCCATGTTGGAGATGGACGGCACCGCCGGGGACCTGGGCCATATCATGGCGGTACATCCAACCCTCTCGGAAGCCCTGATGGAAGCCGCCCTGAATGTGAATAAAAAAGCCATTCACATTATCAATTGACCTTGAAGGCTGTCTTTTGATTGGATATCAGACGGTGGGAAGTTCGTTGATGATTTCGTCAACGCTTGCCACCGTTTCCATTTCATAGTGGAAGAAGTCGGCGAAATTCTCCGCCAGGCGATTGGCCGCCCGGTCGATATCGATTTCATGACCCAGTAGCGAAGCCAGTGACCCGACCGGGTATTCGGTGATGCCGCAGGGATTGATGAGCCGGAAATAATCGAGGTTGGTGTTGACGTTGAGCGCCGCCCCGTGGTAGGTAATCCAGTGTGAAACCGCCACCCCGATGGCGGCCAGTTTATGGTCGTTGACCCAGACGCCGGTCAGGCCTTCTTTGAGACCGGCTTTAAGACCATAATCCTCAAGGGCTATTATTATCACTTGTTCGAGATGACGAAGGTACTGGTGCAGGTCGCGGCCGCGGTTATTCAAATCGATAAGCGGGTAAATGACAATCTGCCCCGGACCATGGAAGGTAATATCGCCGCCTCGTTCGACTTCGACAAGGTCGATACCCCGGGCTGAAAGATTTTCCCTGGTTTCACGAAGATTCTCGGGATGCGCCCCGCGGCCCATGGTGATGACCGGATAATGTTCGGTCAGCAGAAGGCAGTCGGGAAGCTTGCTTTGATACCTCAGGGCGACAAGCTGTTTTTGCAGAGCCCAGGTATCTTTATAAGAAGTAAGTCCCAGGTTTATTTTAAAAAGTTTTTTATGACCGCGTGAACACATGCAATTTCGAACCTCTTTTTTCTGAACAATATTAAAACCGCCAAGAAACTCGACAGGTTCCCATAAAGGCACCGTTTCAATCAGGTCATAAGATGCTCCAGCAGTATCTTAATGCCGATTCCGATTAAGATTAGCCCGCCGAGGAATTCCATGTAACGGCCGAAATTTTTTCCCAGCCATCGCCCGAACGCCATCCCCAGCACGGTCATGGCGGCGGCGACCAGGCCGATTATGACACTTATCGAAAAGATGTGAACGTTTAATAGAGCCAGGCTCAAACCGACCGACAAAGCGTCGATGCTGGTAGCGACGGATAAAAGCACCAGTTGCCATTTGCGGGTGGGGTCGCTGACTTTATCAAACTCGTTTTTGTGTGAAAACGCTTCTTTTATCATTTTCAACCCGATAAAAACCAGCAGGATAAAGGCGACCCAGTGGTCATAGTCATGAATCAGCCGGTTGATTTGTGCTCCTATCAGCCAGCCGATTATGGGCATGAAAAACTGAAACAGCCCAAAATGAAATGCCAGCCGGAAAACCGGACGGAATGACAGTTTTATCCTCGAACCGATGGCAATCGCCACCGCAAAGGCATCCATGCCCAGACTGACAGCTATTCCCAGGACGATAAACCAGCTCATATTTTTTTCCGTTAATGTAAATTAACCGGAAGAATATAACTAAAAAGGTAACCGGGTCAAAGCCGCTTTGTTTATTATTCATTTTTTTTGAACTTCTTTTGTTGTCGGCGGATTATATATTAAAAATCTGATATAAAGGATATGTCGTTAAGATATGATAAAGAAAAACGAAAAAAGCCGTTCCGCGGGACAGCACCGTAAGGAGCGGTTAAAGGAGCTTTTGTTAAAAAGAAACTTGACGGCTCTTGCGGGACTTGCTCATAGTGAACGAACCACTTTGCGTACGCTCGCTTCTCTTTTATTTGACCGGGATAAACTGGTCTGCTGGCGGGCCGTCGAGGCGCTGGGCCGCGCCGCCGCGGTCGAGTATGAAAAAGACCCGGAAAAAGTCCGTGAACTTCTGCGCCGGCTGTTCTGGCAGTTGAACGACGAATCCGGTAACCTTGGCTGGTATGCCCCGCAGGCGATTGCGGCTATCCTGGCCGAAGTACCTTCATTGATCGAAGAATACGGCCGCGTCCTCGTATCGTTTCTGCCCGAGGAACCGTTTGAAGGCGGGGTCCGCTGGGGGCTGGCACGAATCGCAGCGGTGAATAAAGATGCTTTCAATGACACCGTGGCATCGCAACTTTTACTTCGCTCCCTGAAAGAACCCGACAAGGATAAGCTCGGCTTTACGCTGTACGCTCTCAAAGCGCTGGATATAAAATTCAACAGGGCGGATGTTGCCGCGTTTCAATCCGACCCGCACCAGCTTGAGATATATAATTGGCAAACAGGCGAATTCGATAAAACAATGGTCGCTGAATTAGCAGGTGATTTGTTAAGATAATTTTGCCCTGATCCCTTTATTTCTATCATGATAAAATTATCTTACTACTAACGCTGTGAAAGTGAATATGATAATTCCCCGACGGTCGGGGATGTTTAAATACTTATTCATAGTCTTATGAATTTGATTATGTCCGCCGTGATAGTATCTTACCGGGTAGAGAAAAGTTTCAACAAGCCCGGAAGCTTGAAATGCAAATTCTACATCCGTATATTCTTCATCCAATATTTCTTGAAAGACGCTACCGCTTAATCAATCAAGATCCCGTTATTAATTTCACCTTACCTGTCAGGCGACAATATTACGACCGCCGTCGACAACCAGCAATTGTCCGCATATCATATCGGCTTCATGGGAAACCAGAAAGGCGGCGGTTTTGGCGATATCCTCCGGTTCCACAATTCGCTTAAGGGGCGTGTGGAATCGGGCATGAGCCATTATCTCCGTCGCCCCGGGAACGGAATTGGCTGACCTGGTGTCGGCCAGACCGGCCATGATGCATTGACGATTATTTTTTTTGGCGCCAGCTCATAAGCCAGTCCCCGTGTTAACGACTCCAGGGCGGCTTTAGCGGGTCCCATCAACCCGTAACCGGGGATTACTTTCTGACCGCCATCGCTGGTAATACTGACAATCCGGCCGTAACTGTTGTTCATCAACGGCACCGCTTTCTGGACCAGGTTCAGAAAGGAACGGGCTGAAGAAGCCATAGTAACTTCCCAGTATTTACCGGTTGCCTCCATCAGTTTCCCCGGCACTCCGAAAGCGGCGTTGGCTATCAGGATATCCAGCCGGCCGAACCGCTCCCTGATTTGTTCGAACATCTTATCCAGACTTTCCTCTTTGCCGATATCAGCGCGCAGGGCGCACCCCCGGACGCCCAGGGCGGTTATTTCCTCGACTACTTTCTGTGCCTCGGACATGCTGCGGCGATAGTTGACAATGACATCCGCACCTTCCCGGGCCAGCCGCAATGCTATAGCCCGTCCAAAACCGCGGGTAGCCCCGGTGACCAGGGCAATTTTACCGGATAATTCTGGATACATTCTTATAACCTCATATATTTTTTCAGTTCGTTTGATTAAACCCGTTGTCGGCCAGGATAGTTCAAGATTTTTATATCAGAATTACGTACCTGAGGCGGTGCTTATTTGTTCTGTTTTTTTATTATTAATTAAGATTATTGAAGTAAAATACTTTTACTTCAGATTATTCTTGACCGGCTTATTTCCATAGTGTAAATAAAAAGAAATAATTAGGAATGTTTTTTGTTATGAAAAGATATGAGTTTATTGAACATACCGCCGATATCGCCATCAAAGCCTACGGGGATACTCTCGAAGAAGCATATGCCGGCGCCGCCGAAGCCATGTTTGATATTATCACCGGCGGCTCAACGATAGAACCACAGCGGCATATTTATTTTTCCGTGGAGTCGATTGACCTTGAGGGGCTCCTGGTAAATTTCCTTTCCCGCTTGATTGTCCTGCATGAAACCGAGTTCCTTGTGCTGACAGATTTTACCGTTTCTTTTTCAGGAGAATGCTGCCTCGATGTTGCCGCCTGCGGTGAAAAGTACGATTTGAATCTTCACGGTCGCGGCGAACATATCAAGGGCGTTTCTTATCATATGATGGAAATCTGTAACGGACGCGGGGAAAAGCCGAGTTTCGTCCAGGTTCTTTTTGATATTTGAACCAAGAGTATATTGCTAAAAAAGTCTTGAAAAAATTTCCTTTTTTTATATCTTGAAATGCTATGAATAGGGGCGAATCGTTAAAAAAATTAGATGCTTATCGGTACGAAATTCCGCCGACATACCAGTCCGAAGCCATGAAAAGACTGGGGTTGCACATGAAAGTACCGGGGCTTATTTATGCCGACGAAGCCATGATGAAGGCGATTATCAGTGACAATTCGCCTGACCAGGTGGCCAATGTAGCGACTCTGCCGGGTATCGTGAAATGGTCCATTGCCATGCCGGATATTCATCACGGTTATGGATTTGCCATTGGCGGCGTGGCGGCTTTTGATGCCGATGAAGGTATAATCTCCCCCGGCGGGGTGGGTTATGATATCAACTGCGGCGTCCGATTGCTTCGCTCCGATTTGACTTTCACGGAAGTTCAGCCCTATATTGAGAAACTGATAAATGCCATGTTCCGGAATGTGCCTTCGGGAGTGGGTTCCGAAGGACGGGTGCACCTTTCCAAAGATGAAATTGACCGGGTCCTGGCCCAGGGGGCACGCTGGGCGGTTGAGAACGGGTATGGCTGGCCGGACGACCTTGATTTTATCGAGGAAAACGGCGCCTTTGAAGGAGCAGACCCCGCGGTGGTGGGTAATATTGCCAAGAAACGGGGAGCGCCGCAACTGGGTACCCTTGGCGCCGGAAATCATTTTTTGGAAATCCAGCGTGTTGAAGAGATTTATGATAAGGAAACAGCGGCCGCTTTCGGCATCAGGGAAATCGACCAGGTGATGGTGATGATTCACACCGGGTCGCGCGGGTGCGGGCACCAGATATGTACGGATTATCTTGATATGATGAGACGAGCCAACAAGAAATATGGAATCCCGCTGGTTGACCGGGAACTTTCCTGCGCGCCGGGCAACTCCCCCGAAGGCCAGCAGTATTATACGGCTATGAAATGCGGCGCCAATTTCGCCTGGGCCAACCGTCAGATGATCAACCATTGGGTAAGGGATTCCTTTGCCGAGGTTTTTAGTAAAAAAGCGGAAAGCCTGGGATTGGGACTGGTATATGATATTGCTCATAATATTGCCAAATTCGAAGAGCACGAAATCGATGGTCGCATAAGAAAATTATATGTTCATCGTAAGGGAGCGACACGCGCTTTTGGTCCCGGTCATATCGAGATTCCGGAAAAATACCGGACGGTCGGCCAGCCGGTGTTGATTCCAGGGGATATGGGTACCGCCAGCTATCTGCTGGTGGGGACGCAAAAGGCGATGCAGGAAACGTTTGGTTCCTCCTGTCATGGAGCCGGTCGGGTGATGTCGCGTCATACCTCGATTAAACAAAACCCGGCCGACCGGATCATTGCCGAGCTGGAAAGTAAGGGTATCTATTTACAGGCTAAAAGCCGCCGGGTAATTTCCGAGGAAGCACCCCAGGCTTATAAGGATATCGATGAAGTGGTGGAAATTTCACACCGTTCCGGTATTGCCTCCAAAGTAGCCCGAATGCGGCCAATCGGCGTCGTCAAAGGATAAAAAAACCTTTCTTTTGTAATCTGATTCTCTTTTCTTTATTTCCTGAATTATATTTTTGTTAATATTTACTATGCCAAATGATTACAGGGATAAAGTTCTTCGGAAAGAGAAACAGCTGAATATACAGCTGGCTGCCGGTCTGAAAGTTACCTGGACGGGACTGGCGGCTAATGTTTTATTGATTATCGTGAAACTCTGGGGCGGCCTTGTCGGTTACAGCCAGGCATTAATTGCCGATGCCGTGCACTCGGCCTCCGATTTATTCAGCGATATAGTGGTCCTGTTAGGATTAAAGTGGGGCCGGAAACTGGCCGATGACGAACATCCTTACGGTCATGCCCGTATTGAAACCATCTCCAGCCTGATTATCGGTATAACGCTCATCATTGTGGCAATTGGCATTGCCTACCGCTCCATCCTCTCAATCTATGAACATAAAGCCACCAGCCCCACCCTGCTTACTCTATATGTCGCCGCCTTCAGCATTGTGCTTAAAGAAATCCTTTACTGGTACACGGTAATTGTCGGCCGCCGGATTCGCAGTATCGCGCTGATTGGTAACGCCTGGCATCACCGTTCCGACGCTCTGAGTTCAGTGGCGGTTTTAATCGGGGTTGCGGCGGCTCATTTTAATCCCGACTGGCACCTGGCTGATTCCTATGCCGCCCTGGTGGTTTCTTTCTTTATACTTAAAGTGGGTATTTCACTGACCTGGTCGGCTTTCAGGGAACTGGCCGATACCGCTCCGGCCAAAGATATTTTAGCCGATATCGAGAAAAAAGCCTCAACCGTTCCCGGTGTTCGACAGGTCCATGACCTGAAAGCCCGCTATTCCGGGCGGGATATTTTCGTCGATATTCACGTGGTGGTTGACCCCAATATCACGGTCCGGCAGGGACATGCCATTGCCAAGGAAGTAGAAAATTACCTGCTTACCGAAATTACCGATATTTGCCGGGTCACGATTCATATCGATCCGGATTTGAAAAGGGATGTTTGAATAGAGTCTCTTTGGTTGGTATAGTCTAACAGCTTTTTTCGGATTTAGAAAAATAATCCCCGGATATTGACTTTCAATTATTTAAGCTTAAATTGTAACCATCATATAAAGGGCTATTTTATAAGATATTAAAAGGAGGTTTCCTACATGTCAACGAAAGAAATTCAGAAAGCTATCGTGGATAATATGAAGCGCTGGCAGAAAATTGAAAACGCATCCGTAGCCTCGACCGGAAAAGTTATTGATAAAACCGATAACCCGGTGGTACGTATTATCATGGAAGTTATTCAGCGGGACTCCCAGTTCCATTATCGCATTCAGGAAATGATTGCCGACAGCCTTGAAACCAAAACTCTTTCCTTAAGCCCCGATGACCTGAGTGAAGTCTGGGGAATGATTGAAAAACATATCGAACTGGAAAAGAAAACAGTGGAACTTGCCGAAGAAGCTCTCAAACATCTCAAAGGCAGGAAGATGGTCGTTCAGGAATATCTCCTGCATTACCTTCTGGAAGATGAGAAAAAACATAACCTCGTCCTGGAACAGCTGGGGATCATCAAGAAAGGAATGTATCCCTACGGGTGATTTTATCGACCGTTAGCATGTAAGTTAATTTATAGGAGTTATAGTATGAAGTTAGATTCCGTCGAAAAAATTCTCGACTATGCGATTGAAAAGGAAGAAGATGCCGCTCAATTCTATCTAACCCTGGCGTCCAGGATGGATAAGGAATACATGAAAAAAGTATTCAAGGGTTTCGCTAAAGAGGAAAAAGGTCACAAGGCTAAAATCCAGGCCATAAAAAAAGGCAAACTGATGCTCAAGGCCGAGAAGAAAGTCATGGACCTGAAAATCGGCGATAACCTTGTGGCGGTTGACCTCGATGCCGAACTCGATTACCAGCAGGCTTTGATTCTGGCAATGAAAGCGGAAAAAGCCGCCTACAAACTCTACACCGATTTAGCCTCGGCTACCAGTAATGCCGAATTGAAAGAAACCCTTACAGCTCTGGCTAATGAAGAAGCCAAGCATAAACTTCGTTTCGAAATTGAATATGACGACATCGTTCTGAGCGATAACTGAGCATCACTTGCATTTAAACCGGCCAAAACACTCCTGTAGCTTTGACCGCCGAAGAAATTTTTTCTTAACGGTCAAGGCGGCAGGAGTTTTTATTTGTTCAGAAGTTCCGGCAAGGCTTCGTCGAGTGTCGGGTACTGGAATTTAAAGCCGGTTTCCAGAAGGCGGTCTGGTTGAACCCGGGCACTGGCCAGAAGCAAAGGGTCCGCCATTTCACCGGCAACCAGGCGGAGGACAAATGCCGGTACGGGGAAAAAAGCGGGACGATTTAAAAGGCGCGCGGCTTTTTTGGTAAACTCAATATTGGTTACCGGTTGCGGAGAAACCAAATTAACCGGACCGCTAATATTCGCATGCGTTACTATATGAAGAACCGCCGCGGTAAGGTCTTCGAGCCGGATCCAGCTTATATATTGCCGCCCGTTGCCCAACCGTCCACCCACTCCCAGCTTGATCGGCATGAGCATCTTACCCAGAGCCCCGCCATGCCGGGAAAACACCACGCCGGTGCGAATTTTGACTACCCGGATGCCCCTCTCGACAGCCGGCTGGCAGGCGTCTTCCCAGAGCCTGCAGACTTCCGCCAGAAAATCCCGCCCGGGGGAACTGGTTTCATCCAGTATTTCGTCGCCCCGGTCGCCGTAGTAGCCGGTCGCCGAGGCACAGATAAAAGTATGCGGGGGATTCTCAAGTTGTGCCAGGGCATGGCTCAACAGCCGCGTCCCTTTTACCCGGCTGTCTTTTATGCGGGTTTTCTGCCGATTGTTCCACCGTCGCGAAGCAATGTTTTCACCGGCCAGGTGAACTACAACATCGAGTTTTTCAAGGGAAGGATTGTCAATAATCCCGGTCTCCGGATACCACAGGACTGACGTCAGGTCGTCCCCTTTTTTGGTCCTGACCAGCCGGATGACCGTAAAGCCTTCCTTTTCAAAAACCGGGGTAAGGGCGGTGCCTATTAAACCACCGGCTCCGGATATAAGAACGCGCATAATAAACTCTTATCATATCAGGTCAACTCGGTATATTTTTTCAAAACTTCATCAACGTGTCCGGCGACTTTAACCTTCTCCCAGAGGTGCGCAATCCGGCCGTCGGGGTCGATCAGCAGGGTAGTCCGGACGACGCCGTAATATTCCCGGCCGTACATGCTTTTTTTCCGCCACACCCCATACTTTTCCAGGACCTTGTGTTCGGGGTCACTCAAAAGAGTGAGTTTTAAGTTGTGTTTGTCAGCGAAATTATGGTGACTGGCCACCGAATCGGGGCTGACACCCAGGACAATGGTGTTGATTTCCTCGAAAGTTTTAATGTTATCAGAAAAATCACAGGCTTCGGTGGTGCAACCCGCGGTATTGTCCTTGGGATAAAAATAAAGCACCACCCACTGGCCGTTGAAATCGGACAGTTTTACCTTTTTTCCGAACTGGTCCTCAAGCGTAAAATCCGGTGCTTTATTGCCAACTTTTAAAACCATGGCATATTCCTTCTCGTAATTTCATATATGCTTTTTTGAAATGCATAAGTATAATTTGTTTATTATTATACACAAGCAATTTCAGCGGGCAATGAAAATTGTCATACGATACGTTTTTTAAACCGGAGGAAGGAGAAACTGAAAATGGTCAGCCCGAAAATAACGAGGGCATATATATTATCGAGCAGGTCCGTAAAACCCGATCCCTTCATCATGATACCGCGAACGATATCCATAAAGTAGCGCATGGGATTAATTAAAGTTACATACTGCATCCAGACAGGCATGTTGGAAATGGGAGTGAAAAAGCCGGAGGTAAGCATGGCAAAAACAAAAAAGAACCAGGCGAAAAACATGGCCTGCTGCTGGGTGGAGCTTATGTTTGAAAAAAACATGCCCATCCCCAAAGTGGTCAAAAGATAAAGAAACGACAGGGCGAAAAGAAGCAGCGGTGAACCGGCAAAAGGAATACCAAACCAGAGTACTCCCAGGACCAGGGTGAAGATCATTTCAATTATGCCCAGAATGGCAAAGGTACTTATTTTTCCCAGTATTAATGTGATACTGTTCATCGGAGTAACCAGGAGCTGTTCGAGGGTGCCTTTTTCCCGCTCCCGCACGATAGCCATCGAGGTCAACATCACAGTCAGCATTGTCAGAATAGTGGCGACGATTCCCGGAATCATGTAATAAACCGACTGGGCTTCGGGGTTATAAAGGATTTTACTGCGCACCTGAACAGGCAGGGTAAAGCCGGTTTTCTTCTGAGAAAATTTCTGGACTATCTGAAAAGCGTATCCGGAGCCGATACGGGCCGAGTTGGCGTCCGTACCGTCGGCAATCAAACCGACCGTAACCCGTTCGTATTGCGTCAGCCGGTCCGAGAAGTCTTCGGGAATAATCAGGGCCATTTCAGATTCGCGTTTTTTAAACCGGTCATCGAGTGTCCAGAGGGGATTGTCCATGCGGTCAGTGACGGCATCGCGGAGTACAAAATAACCACCCGCCTTGAAGGCGTCGATAAACTCCCGTGAATATTGCCCCCGGTCGTAATTGTAAACATCGACCGCAATATTCTTTACGTCGATATTCACGACGTAACCGAACAGGATAAGCTGGACGACCGGCATGGCGAATATCATCCGCAGCATGTTCCGGTCGCGGAAAACCTGGATAAATTCCTTCCTGATAAGACCCAGATAAGCTCGCCACATAATTATGTTTCCTGCCGGTTAAAACGTTTTATGGCCAGGGTAATCAGTATGGTCATTAAAAGTATTAACAGCAGCCCCTCGAAAAGGAGCATATTGAGAGTCGTACCCTTGAGCATGATGCCCCGGATAACGTTCAGGAAATACCGGGCCGGGATGATATAACTTAAAAGTTGCAGAAAAACGGGCATGTTCTTTAAGGGAAAGATAAAGCCGCTGAGCATCACCGAGGGCAGCATGGTCAAAGTCATGGCGAACATCATCGCCAGCTGCTGGGTTTTCACCATGGCGGAAATGAGAATCCCGATTGACAGCGATGCGGTGACATAAAGAAAACCGAATAGCAGCAAAAGCAGGTGAGAACCCACAAAGGGGACATCGAATATAAACTTGGCGAAAACGAGAATAAGGGTACCATCGATGAAGGCGATAAAAATATAAGGAATCAGCTTGCCGAGCAGGATCTGATATCCTTTAACGGGCGCTGTCAGAAGCTGTTCCATCGTCCCCGTTTCTTTTTCGCGGGCGATGGTGATGGAGGTCAGGAGGGCGGATATCATCATCAGAATAATCGCCACCAGGCCGGGCACAAAAAAGTGGGATGACTTTAAATCGGGATTATAAAGGACCTGGAGCGAAATATTGATACCGGGCAGGGGGTAGCCTTCGGGAAGACGGTCAAGTAAAAAATTACTGACTACCTGGCTGGTGTAAGCCTGCACGGCGGCGCTGAGAGCGTTGTCACTGCCGTCCACGGTCAAGCCGAGAGTAAAGGGTTGGTTCCGCTGCAGATTTTCTGCAAAACCGTTTTTAATAAGCAGCACCGCTGCCGCTTTCGTGGAACGTAAGAGTTTTTCCGGGTCGGTCAGGTCCGAGAGTTGGCCCGGCGGGCTGAAATAGGCCGAATTATAGAAACGGCCGGTGAGTCCCCGGGAAACCGCTGTCCGGTCCTGGTCTATGACAGCCAGGGTGATATGCTCGACATCGAGATTGATGGCATAACCGTATAAAAAGGTCATCATGATAGGCATGGCGAATACAATCAGCAACGACCGGGGGTCGCGCAGAATGTGATAAATCTCTTTAAGAGCGATGAACTTAAGTTTGGCCATCAGTTCGTTTCCTGCTTTTTGATCAGGTCGATAAATAAGCTTTCCAGATTTTCGGCCTGATGTCGGGCGATTAATTCAAAGGGTTTGCCCAGTTCAATTATTTTCCCCCGGTGCATGATGGAAATACGCCCGCAGTACTCGGCTTCATCCATATAATGGGTGGTAACGAAAATAGTCACACCTTCATCAGCCAGGGTGTAAAGAATATTCCAGAACTTGCGCCGGAACACCGGGTCAACACCGCCGGTCGGTTCGTCCAGGAATAAAATTTCTGGTTTGTGCAGAAGAGCTGCTCCGAGGGCGAGGCGCTGCCGCCAGCCGGTCGGCAGAGAACCGGCCTGACGGTCGATGAATTCTTTGAGCTCAAGACGCCCGCTTAAGACGCTGATGCGTTCGTTTATGAAAGGGCGCTCCAGGTTATAGACACTGCCGTAAAAAAAGAGGTTTTCGCGCCCGGTAAGATCGGTATAGAGAGAAAATTTCTGAGACATGTAACCGATGTTTTTTTTGATATTCTCGAACTGCCGGTTAATGTCGAACCCCGCCACCCGGCCCTCGCCGGAGGTCGGCAGCAACAACCCGCACAGCATCCGGATGGCGGTCGTTTTTCCGGCTCCATTGGCACCCAGAAAACCGAAGATTTCACCCCGGTTGACGGTTAAGGAAATGCTGTCCACCGCCGTAAAAACGCCGAAGCGTTTGGTCAGGCTTTTTATCTCTACCGCCGTTCCCGTCATAAACCATACTCCGTTAACTGGATAAACCGGTCTTCCAAACCGGGGGCGGTTGGTTTTAAAGTATCAACATTAATACCCAGTTGTGAAAGGTAAGCGGTATAGTCATCGAGATTGTCGTTTTCGTTCAGATAAAGATGTAATCCGGCTCCAAACCGTTGAGCCGTCAGGCCCTCAAATTTGTTTAAATTCTCAACCAGGGACCGGGACGGTTTGCAGTCAAGGAAATAAATTTGCCCCTTAAATCCGGCTGCCAGCTCCTTGGGGGTACCTTCGGATAATTTACGGCCGTTGAGCACGAAGGCGGCATGGTCGGCGCGGGCTACCTCGTCCATATATGGCGTTGAAACCAGGATAGTCACGCCTTCGTCTTTGAGCTGTTTCAGGATTTCCCAGAACTGATGGCGTGAAAGCGGGTCGACACCGGTGGTCGGTTCATCGAGGACCAGAAGCCTGGGGTCGTGCATCAGGGCGCACGAAAGAGCCAGTTTTTGTTTCATTCCCCCCGACAACGCCTGCGCCCGGCGGTCGGCAAACGGTCCCAGGTTGGAAAAAGTATAGAGATAATCGCGTTTTTTTTCAAAAGCCGCTCCGGTCAGGCCATAGATACCGGCGTAAAATTTTAGATTTTCCTCGACCGATAAATCCGGATAAAGGGAGAAGAGCTGCGGCATATAACCCAGAAGGGATTTTATGCTTTCGAAATCGCGGTCGATATCCAGCCCGGCGATATAAGCTTTGCCGCGGTCCGCCCGGATAAGGCGGCATAAAATTCGAAGCAGGGTGGTTTTACCTGCACCGTCAGGACCGACAAGGGCGAAAATTTCGCCTTCATTGACTTCCAGGTTGAATGCCTGCAAGGCTTTTATCTGAACGTAAGATTTATCAATACCTGTTGCCGTTAAGAAACTCATTTTTGTTCCATGGTCACGAATACCGGCATGCCGATTTTTAAAAGGTTATCCTTGTTGGGAATGGTTACTTTAACAGCGTAAACCAGATCGGAGCGGGATTCTTTGGTCTGTACGTTTTTAGGTGTGAACTCGGCCTCGTCCGCGGTCCAACTGACATAACCGTAATATTGATTCCCGGCTTCCGTATCAACATGAGCGGTGTCACCGGTTCTAATACGGGCATAATCGCTTGCCGGAAGATAAACCTTGACCCACACCGTATCCAGCCGGGCAATTCGAGCAATGGCTTTTCCGGGATTTAGAAGTTCCCCCGGTTCAATATATTTCTGCGTCACCGTACCGCTGAGGGGTGAGACGGGATAGCAGTCTTTAAGCCGGCGCATCAGGCGGGTGATCTCGGCGTCAATTTTTTCTATTTCGGACTGGATGGTGTTGACATTGGCTAACGCTGTCCGGTAAGCCAGCTCGGCGTTGTCGTATTCGAAAGAAACTTTATCGAATTGTTGCTGGGTGGTCGTGCCCGATGCCAGCAGGCGTTGCAGGCGGTCACGCTCGGAAAGGGCATATGACCTTGCGCGTTCGGCGTTATTTACCTTCAGGCGGGCGGATTCAAGGTTGGAGACGGCGACCTTACGGCCCGCTTCGGCTGCGGCGATTTCCAGCTCCAGGTAGCTGGGGTCGATTATCAACAGCGTGTCACCTTCGGCCACGGTCATACCTTCATCGATATTGACCGCCGTCGCCCGGCCGGAGCTTTCCGCCGACACCAAGACTTCGGTGGTTTCAATGAGTCCGGAACCGCCGATTTTATCAGCCTCGTTACTGCATCCGCTTAATGTGACAAAACTGGAAAACAGAAGTAAATAACCGGTATGTTTCATATTAGTTTCCTTCGCTTAATCTGGTTGAACCCGATATATAATAATAGTTGCTGAGGGCTATGTGGTAATCGACCAGCGTCGCCGCCAGGGAAGACTGTGATGCCGTAAGAGTAGTTTCTATTTCCAGAAGACGGTTGCTGGCGAGCACTCCCTGGCGATGTCTCTCGGCGGCCAGACGGTAATTATTTTCGGTTATCCGGTTTTCCTCGCGGGCACTGAGGTATTTTTCATAGGCGTTTTTCACATATTCCCGGGCTACCGCCAGCTGCTGATTCAGATTTTCAAGTACCCGGTCGTATTCATGACGGGCGGATGAAAGATTATAATGGGCCGCCCTGACTTTATTGATATGCTTACCCCCGATATTAAACGACCAGGACAGGTTGGCACCGATAGTATAATAATCATTCCACGTATTGTTGAAACGGTCAAGATTCGGCTTACCATAAGAATAGCCGGTATAAACTGACAACATCGGGAAATAATCAGCCCGGGCTAGTTTTAAGCGGGACTGGTAAAGACTGATATTCGCCCGGGACAGCATAAGTTCCGCCTTGTCTTCATGGAATTCTTCCATCTTAGCCAACGGCTCGGGATCCGTCAGTTGAGTTGTCAGTGCAAGGCTGTCCGTAAAATTTAATCCCAGCAGGGTTGAAAGTTCAATCTCGGCGGTTTTTCGAAAAGTTTTCGCCTGGGTGACAGCATAGCCCGCCCTGGTTAAAGCCAGCCGGGCGTCAAGAAGGTCCACCGAATCGGCGGCTCCGGCCTCAAAAAGAGAATTTATATCATCAAGGATAATCCCGGTGCGTTTTAAGGAAATACGGGCAATTGCGGCCAGAAGGTCGGCTCGATACAGATTAAAATATTTTAACCGGGTCAGGTAGTGAAGATAGTCGGTTTCTATCCGCTCCAGCGCCCGGCTGTAGGCGACCCCGGCTTTGGCCAGGTCAATCCCGCCGGATATTTTACCACCGGTAAAAAGCGGCAATGACAGACGGATATCCGCCTGGTACGTTTCACTGGTGCCGAAATCACGGGTAAGAGAATTGCCCGCGGGAAGCTCAATAGTGAAAGTCGGAACTTCACTGATATAATAACTTCCCGCCCCCAGGGAAAGAGTCGGTAAGCGTTCCGCCGTGGCGGCTGTAAGTTCGGTTCGCGAAGCTTCACCTTGAGCCTTTACTTTTTTAAGGATAAAAGAATGCTCCGCCGCCAGCTTTAACGCCTCTTTCAGGCTTAAGTCACGTGCCGTCAACGAACTGTAACTGCCCAATATTATAAGTATGGTTATGACAGTTTTTAGTTTTTTCATGATTGTCTCACTTTCATTCCATTAAAGAAAAGGTCAACCACGGCTTTTTTTCTCACCTGTAAGAATTCTTCCCGGTCGTCGATTTTAAGAATCCGGTCAATGATAGGTGCTATAATAAAATAACCGATGTTCATCGTGACAAAAGAGACTATTGCCTGGTTAAGGTTGACCGGCCGCAGAATACCTTTTTTTACACCTTCTTCTAAAATCGACCTTATTTCACTTATCAAATGAGATTCTTGCAGGATTTGAGCGATTTTTTCTATCATCGCACTGCGGGAATCGGCCAGTTCACGAAGCATGATGGGACGTATATAATTGTTCTTGATAAAAATTTCAGCATAGGCATCGGATATATTATTAAGCGTATCGTTCGCCGAACCGCTCTGGTCGATGCTGTCTTTGATTTTATTGATTAAAGAGCCGAAGAAAGTTTTGACCGCTTCGCTGTAAAGATTTTCCTTGGAAGAAAAGTAGTAGTAAATCATGGCTTTATTGATTTGGGCTTTTTGGGCAATCCGGTCAACCCGGGCGCCGTTAAGCCCGAAATTACTGAATTCTTCAAGAGCCGCTTTGATAATCCGGTCTTTAGAACTATCCGGCTCGGAAGAAATGACTTTATTTGGATTTGTTTCAGGCATAATAACTATCTATTTAGTTAAACTAACTGTTTAGTTATATTATCGTAAATTTACTTATTCTTGTCAAGTAAAATTTCAATTTTTTCTTTATTTGTATGTATGGTAATTACTTAATTTCAATCTTTGAATTGTTTGAGGGCGTCGATTTTGGGTATAATACCCAGCACCGGCAGACCCAGGTCGGTCTCGACTTCCTCCACCTTTTTGAACGACGTATCAAAAAGCTCCGCCACCACCGCCG
>JAQUSF010000017.1 GCA_028715215.1 Candidatus Zixiibacteriota bacterium | reverse complement strand
TTCTATATCCGCAGCCGAGCTGTGAATACTGATATCCCCCCGGAGATAGCCGGCTTTAACCTTCCCGGAGGTATTACTGACCGAGACCCGGCAATTATGCGGAACGGTGATGACAAAATCGACACTGCCATAAGAATTGGAACCGCCGGCTCCCAGGATTTTTTTCCAGAACGACGGGCTGCGGTCGGTCATGCGAAGGTAGTTGGTATTAACGGTCACCCGGTCGCCCGTTTGTTTTATTTTCAGTTCAATATGGTCCGCCACCTGAGCCGCTTCATCCATATCCGTAGCTTGGACTTTCTTTACCGCCTCAATAATCAGGCGATTGGTGTCACTGCCTATTATGTCCACTTTTCCGTTAACATAATTCAACTCCAGTTCCAGCCGGTCGCCGACCTCGATAATTCTTTGAAAATCAAAGCGGTATTCCTTAGCGGAACCAGAAACCGCCAAAAGGAAAAAAAGGCATAAAATCAATGTTTTTTCTATCAGCAATCTTAACATGTCAAGACTCCAACCAACCGCCCGGCGCTCAAATATTTTTAAGTTTCTTTTTAAGAAGCTCCCGGGCTCGAAAAATTCGGGCTTTTACCGTACCCACCGGTATACCCAGTAAATCGGCTATTTCTTCGTAAGATTTATCCTCTTTATGACGATAAACGATGACTTCGCGATATTTGGTCGGAAGGGAAGCGATAGCGGCTTCGATACTGAAACGCTGTTCCTTGTGTTCCAGGTCCCGCTCGGGATTGTAGGAATAATCAGCCACTTCCAGCTCCACCGTACCATCCCTGGTTTCCACCGGCTGGTCAAGGGATAATGCCTGGATCCGCTTTTTTCGAAGAAAATCAATCGAGGCATTGGCTGCAATTTTATACAACCAGGTGGAAAACCGATACTCGGAACGGTAGGTAGCCAGCGAGTTAAAAGCCTTCATAAACGTTTCCTGAACCAGATCCCGGGCGACATCGTCATTTTTGACGATTTTATTTATAATATGAAAGACCGCTATCCGGTGTTTCGTAACCAGTTGCGTATAAGCTTTCTGGTCACCGTCGAGGGCTCCGGCTATCAATATGCCTTCATCGTCCTGCAAAACCAGCCTTTATTTGCATACGGTTATCGTTGTCTTACTGTTTCAAATTGCAACTGAAATATAAATAAACCAAGCTAAGATTTAAACTAAATTATTGCAATAAATATATTTCAAAAACCGGGTCTCTACGAGGCAAAACCTTGCGGGTTATCAGCCGGTTGGAAACCACCCCGGTTAAGAATTATCGACGCGGTTCGATAATATATTCATGACAATTAATGTCTCTGCCGGCAGGGAGTCAATTTTTATACAATTTTAAATATCCCCGACTCCACCGGAGTGTTCGGGTCTTATGGAAAAAGGCGTTCCGGCCGTTAATAATATATTATTAAGGGTTGAACCATGCTGTACGATTATCCCGAATATTACGAAATCGCCTTTTCTTTCAGAAATATCGAAGAGGAAGCGGGATTTATAATAACCTGCCTTGAAAAATTCTCCGATATCCCCGTCAAATCGATTTTCGAAGTGGCCTGCGGTCATGCCCCGCACGCCGGCGAACTGGTTAAACACGGTTACCGTTATGTCGGCCTGGATATCAACCGTAATATGCTCGATTATGCCGCCTTCAAGTGGCGGTCGCTGGTTCCCCCGGCGGAGTTTATCGAAGGCGATATGGTCAATTTCACTTATCCGAAGAAGGTCGATTTTGCTTTTGTCATGCTTGGTTCCCTCTATTTGAACAGCCTTGAAGACATGACCCGCCATTTTAACGCCATTGCCCGCATTCTCAATCCCGGGGGCCTGTATTTTCTTGACTGGTGCATTCAGTTCAATGACCCGATGGTGCCCCGTGCCCGGAACGACATCGTCATGGAAAAAAACGGCATTATGGTCGAATCCCGCTTCAACACCCGTCTGATTGATTCCGCCCGGCAGATGTACGAAGAAGTTTGGACAGTCAATATCGACGACCACGGCCGTCACAAGCGGTTTGAAATGATTGAACGCAATCGAGCTATTTTCCCGCAGGAATTTCTTCTTTTCCTGGAAAGCCGCACCGATTTCGATTTCGTCGGCTGGTGGCACGACTGGGATTTAAACCAGCCCATCGAAGGCCACAGTGATGTCAAACGCCCCCTGGTGCTGATTAAAAGAAAATAATTTGTTGTTTTTTCATTCAATTGAATCTATATAACAGCTTAATTCTGCATTTATTTGGTGGAGGGCTTTTTATTGCGTTGGCGCTTATTATCCATCCTGATTTACACGTTGACTGGTTTTAACGCCTGTTCCCTTTGTGCCGACAACCCCGTTTCCCCTAACGACTGGTCATTACAACAGGACCTGTCTCTTTTCGTTAATTATCAATTCGATTCCGTCCTTTTTTATCATGGTTTAAAACCCCTTCGGGAAATTGACAATTGCCACCTTTTATTCACCGATACCCCGGATGGCGAGACGCGTAAATCAGCCGCCGAAAGAAAAAATATAATCGCCGATTCCCTGTCGGCGGTTTCCGACGAACGAGACCGCCTGTATCTCCAGGCTTATTTCAACTGGCTGTTGTTAGTCATCAAGGAAAAAGTCACGGATAAAAATTTGTTTTACGCCGAAAACAGTCTTTATCGCAAATATTCACACTCCTCCCACACCCGCTTGCTAAGGACAAGAATCAATAACTATTTCTCCGTCAGTACGTTTGAGCTTACCATGAATGCGGGATTGGGGCGGGGTTTTTTTACCAGGGATATTGATAAAGCAATGGGCGCTCATGGTGCTGTGGAAATTGGTATGGGGCTGAAAGTCCGAAAAATGCTGTTTAACTTTTCTTTCAAATACCATTCCGGGAAATTAACAGACGAGTTCAAAAAAGAAAACGAAGCTGTCAAAATTGATTATGCCTATGTTACCGGCAACGATGGTTATTCCATATTAAGTCCCTGTTTTGCAGTTTATTACTGTTTTAAGGAAAACAACCGATTCTCGATAATGCCGATGCTTGGCATAAGGTGGAGTAATTTACAGGTTAAAAATTACCGTTATCCGGATATTTACGATGTCGGTTTGTTGTCGGGCATTAAGCTGGAATACACTTTAGGGGTATCAGCCAACCGAGAAGAAAGCAGTACTTTTTTCGGCCTGTTTAAACATAAAACCATTATCAATAACATCTTTAAAACTTACCTCGAAATAAGTTATACTCACCACCATCTCAGTTTCCTCGAGGAAAACTCCGGTCATAAATTTAATTTTACCGCCGGTTTATCATTTTACCTTAATGAAAGAGTTCAGAAAAACAATCGGATAATTGACATTTAAAATTAACGGATAAAACTTGAATTTCGTTACTTGAAAGCAGTCATTTTTTTTATTTGAACTTCTTCTTAAATTTACTGTTAATACATAACATTTTTTTTTAACAAGGACAAGACAAGAAAGAGTAAAACACCTCCATGACGGACAAAAGAATAGCTTTTTTTGACAATATTACCGAAACCTCGGGCCGGACACCACTGGTAAAACTTCGTAAGCTTCCGGCTGAAAGGGGCATCAAAGCGACCATCCTGGTCAAACTGGAATTTTTCAATCCTACGGGTTCAATCAAAGACCGGATGGCGACCTTTGTTTTGAACGAAGCCGTCAAAACCGGGGAGCTGACAAGCGGCGGGACGATTATCGAAGCTACTTCGGGCAACACCGGGGCGGCCGTAGCCATGTATGCCGCGGCTCACGGATACAAAGCGGTTATAATCATCCCCGATAAAATGTCCAAAGAAAAAATCGATACTCTCAGGGCTTTTGGCGCCGAAGTACATATCTGTCCGTCCGATGCCCCGCCCGGCACCCCGGAACATTATTATCAAATCAGCCTGCGCCTTCAACGCGAAATTCCCAACGCCTATTTACTGGGACAATTTTTTAACAGAAATAATATCGAAGCACATTACCGCACCACCGGCCCGGAAATCTGGGAGCAAACGGGTGGGCGGTTCGATGTTTTAGTCGGCGGTATCGGTACCGGCGGCACCCTTTCCGGAACGGGCAAATTTTTGAAAGAGAAGAAACCGGATATCGAAGTTATTGCCGCCGACCCGGTCGGCTCGATATTCTACCAATACCATAAAGACCGTTCCCTGGGGCAAGCTCAGCCCTACCTGGTTGAAGGCATCGGTGAGGACATGCTCTGTGACTCGATAGATATTTCGGTGATAGATAAAATATACCGGGTTACGGATCGGGAGAGTTTCATGAACGCCCGCAAGCTGGCCCGCACCGAGGGTATTTTTGCAGGCGGTTCATCGGGCGCGGCGCTTGAAGCCGCATTGAAACATGCCGAAAACCTAAACCCCGGTAAGACAGTGCTGGTTATTCTGCCCGACAGCGGCTTGAAATATATCAGTAAATTTTATAACGACGACTGGCTGCGCGAAAAAGGGTTTCTTGAATAGAATAATCGGATTTCTCTCGTTTTATGGCCCCTGCTTTTCATTAATCCGGATAATTCGCTGTTGTGCTTTATCGGCATAAACATTTCCAGGATACTTTTCAATCAGCAAATTATAATATTCTCTGGCCAGTTGAAAATCCTTAATTTTCCCCAGAGCCTGTTCGCCAGCCTCGAAAAGCATGGCGGGGGCTTCGGCATGGTCCGGGTATAATTCGGCAATCCGGGCATATTGTTTGGCGGCGGAATAAGGGTCTTTCATTTTCTGGTAAAGAGCGGCCGATTCTTTCAGCGCCTCGACCCCGCGCGGGCTTTCCGGATATTTCTGAACCACTTCGTTATAAGTGTCAATCGCCGACCGCAACGCTCGAAGACGATTTACGTTTATGGAAGCTATTTCGAACAGCGCTTCAACCGCTTTTTCATGCTGGGGGTCTTGTTTAATCAATTGCCGGTAATCGGCAATGGCGCCGTCGTAGTCGCGAAACCGTTCCGCCTTTATTTTCGCCCGGGAGAACATGGCCGTACTGGCATACTTGGTCTCCGGGTAGTTTTCAATCACCTGAGTCAAAAGGGAGTTGGCCAGGGCGTAATCCTTAAGGTCTTCATTTAGAACATTAGCGCGATTAATAATCACGTAGGGCAGGTTCTTATTGACAGGAAAAAGTTTCTCATATTTCTGATATGCGGCTACCGCCGCCTGGGCTTCACCCATCGAAGCATAAATATCACCCAGCCAGCGATGTATCTGTTCCACCCGGCTGTCATCCCTGAAGCGCTCGATGAATTCGTAATACTCACCCAGCGTCCAGCCGTACAGTTTACGGTCATCGAGTTCCCTCAGGAACTTCAGATAACGGTAAAATCTCTCCGCCATCTCGCCTCCCGGGAACTCACCATCGATTATCTTCCGAAGCTCACCCTGTTGCCGCTTGTAAGATGAATTGGTAGCCACAATACGCTGGGCTTCAGCCACCACCGAGGTTCTCACCGGATTGTCGGGGTACAAATAGAGAGCTTTCATCAAAAGGGCAAAACCTTCGTGTTCAGCCTTTCGCTCCAGAAAGGTCTGAGCCAAAAGATACGAAGCTTCCGGAACAAACTCGCTTTCCGGGTAGAATGCGATAAAAAGCTCAAACTCAGCCTTCAGAAAATCATTCAGTTGCCTGTCATGCCGGTTATAGGTGGCTTTTAGAAAATCAAAATAAGTCTCGCTGTCGTCCGCGACCGGTGACATGACCGAGATAAACACAATGCTTATTACAAGCAGGCTTATTTTCCCAAAATGTGACATAACATCAACCTTTCAAACTTATCGACAACGATAAAAGCAAGTTTTCTGAAATCTTTTAAAATATATTTATTTATAAGTAATAATAAACATACGAAAGGAGTTTTGAGCAATAAAAATTCCTTTTCCCTCGTACCTTACTTTGACTCAATAAAAATCAAAACCTTTTTTGATAAAAGCAGACAAATATTAAACAAGTAATCATCGAAAAGTATCAGTAAATTTCCCACCTTTTAGGATTAAAAAATCATGTTTCTATTTTTAATCAACCATAACGCCAACCGCGGTCACGGTTCAGACGGGGATTGGGTTTCCAGTCGGTCAAACGAGTCACGGGTTTTTCCCTGGGGGGCGGCGGCTCGGTTTTTTTCGAGGGAATAAAAACCCGGGATTCTTTTTCCCCGGCAATACGATAGGAATCCTCGGCCGCTTTTAAAATCTCCGGCATGAGGCCTTCCTCAGCTACTTTTTCGGTAAATTTACGGCGTCCGTCGACCAGGTCGCGCAGATATCTGTTGATTTCTTCCTGGGAATAATATTTTTCCGGACGGTATTCACTGAGGTCGGCGCCTTCGGCATGATAAATAGTTTCCGTACCGAAAATACTCTGCTGGTATTTATTGGTGCCGCGCAGGTCGCCTCTTTGAATCGCCGCCATGGTGGCAATAGGTACCCGTTCGGTTTTGCGAATAATTTTTTTAACTCCGTCGCGGTTTTCGATAATTTCCCCCATCCCGCCGGTGTTGTACTGGAAGAAATGTATTTTGTCCGGGTAATTAGCCGCCAGGTCCATAACAATCCGGTAAAAATGATTGACCTTGGCCCCCCGGGAACCGACAATAAACGGATCCGTACCGACCGTGCGAACCGACTCCCCGGCTTTAGCGGGATTGGAGGCGTAACTGTGACTCGATTCCCCCCAGAGATAAGCCAGCACTCCCTGAATGGGCGTCAACTGCTGGGAAAAAGTCATGATGGTGTTACGCCGGGTGATAAAGGCAAACACCAGGCCGTCAAGGTCATCCGCCGGTGGCAGATTAATCGAGGGATACCAGATATTTTTCATGGCCATCGGCCAGCGGCCCCGTTTTATTTTCAACTGCTTGCGCATGATGATAGCCCGGCCGTTGCCGCACAGATTCTCGTCGAGAAAATCCGGCTGACCATTGGCATTTATCATGACGTTTTCGTAAAGAGCGCTCTTGTGTATCAGGGCGTTGTACATCGCTTCCTGGAGCTTACTGTCCACATCGGTCTTGACAAAATAATTCTGTTCCGAACCGTACGCGGAGCCGTCGCTTTTCAAAAAGCAGATATCATCCTGGCAGACGAGAGTTCGTTCGCCTTTCGACCAGTCCAGGCCCAGTTGATGACACGACCAGGTACTTTTGCCGGTCGCTGAAAGTCCGAACAGGAAAACGCCGTATTTTTTAAGCTTGCCGGTTTTGACATCGCGAATAATAACCACTTTGGTACCGGCATGCAGACCCAGCATATTAAGAGCTCCCGCAGCGTGCATGCCGTTACGCAGAAAACCCTTCTTGTCTTCGCCCATATAGTCCGACCCCAGCACGATGGTCACATTATAATCGGGCAGGATAAGAGCCTGTTGACGGATTTGATGTTCCTCGGGAATATGAATTAGAATGAACTCCGGTCCGGGAGCTTTGGTAACCGGTCCCATCGTATGCCCCCACATGTAAGCCAGGCGGTAATTTTTTAAATCCGCCACCGATATGTAAAGGTTACACTTGGGATTATACTCGGGATTATCACCCATCTGCCGCCGCAGGCGAACGATCGGCAGAGTTTCCATAAGATGCAGAACCTTGTCGAGTTCCTCAGGGGCTTTGGCAATAATGGCCTTTTTGACATCGGTCAGGTTGAATTCCCGCACCGCTTCAGAACCAAGATTACAGGTTTTTTCGGCGATACGGCTGGATACCGCCGACCGCCAGCCCCAGGAACCGAATCTGGTCTGCGTTCCCGTCTGACAGGAGGGTTCGCGAAGTTCTTCCAGCGAAACATCCTTTATATTGGGGCCGTTCAGGCGTCTTTGCAAATCCCGGTAGAACCGGGCATATAACTGGGTATCATACAGGGCGTCCGACATGTCACTTCATTCCTTGGGCAGAATATCCTTCTCTTTAAAGAAAAAAGAAATTTCAACTTTGGCCGTATCCTCGGCGTCCGAACCGTGGACGACATTTTTTTCCACCGAGGTACCGAATTCCCGCCGGAGGGTATTGTAGCGGGACTTGGCCGGGTCAGTAGCACCCATCAAATCGCGCCAGCGTTCGACAGCCCCATGCCCGCCGATGACCATGACCACTATGGGTCCGGAGGTCATAAAATCCACCAGGGAATTAAAAAACGGTTTACCTTCGTGTACGGCGTAGAATTTCTCGGCTTCGGAACGGGAGAGTTTCAGGACTCTCAGACCACGAATAATCAAGCCGGCAGTCTCAATACGGCTGATAATTTTCCCGACCAGTTTGCGTCGAACACCATCCGGTTTTATTATTCCAAGAGTATTGGCCATAATCTCTCCTACCCTATCAATTCAAGAATACGGGTTTTAAGCACCTCCGGCGGTACGGGGGCAATATTAACCTTATAAGCGGCGGCAACCCGGAAAAGCTGGTGGAAATTCCGCCGTTGTAAATCTTCCTGGTCAACGCTTGAGACCAGCATATAAGGATTAAAGAAAGGCTGGGTTTTAAAAGGTCCCATACCCACACCGTCCGGTACCCGGTATTTGCCGGCGGTGACAAAATCCAATGCCTCGTTATCTTTCATTTTTTCCACTACCGGGGCGTTGGGTTCACAGGTCAAGAAAACCACGGTTTTCAACCGGGTCCGTTTGATACAACGCTGTGGTCCGCCAATCCAGGCCGGGTCAACCAGCGCCCGGGATTCACTGGACCCCCAGTAACAATAAGGTTCGCCCAAATCGAGCGGACATTCATCCTCGAGCTCCTTCATATTAGTCCAGTCAGAACGCGAGGTAACGACATTTTCACATTTACTGCGGTCAAATATCCGCTCATAGCGGGGCAACTGCCGGGTAATGTCGGTTTTGATGTAGAATTTTCTTTCGGGGGCATCGGCTACCGCTTCCTGACCGCGGTAACGGACAAAAACCCAGTCATTGCTGAGGAAACGGGCTTTTTCGTTTTCCAGAAGGCGGAAGAATATGGAGCCCCGTTTCAACCCTTTGGGTCCAATCAACGCCAGACCCTTGCCGTTGTAGTCAAGACAGGCGGCACGCAAACCGTGAACATCAAGAAGACGTTCACTGATATGGGCTACCATCCCCAGCGCCCAGTTCCGAACCTGGCCGTAATAGGTCGTATTGAAAAGAATCGCCGTTTTCATATCCGGGTTGTAATAGGCATACGGTTTACGCCCGGGAACGCCGTCGACGGCATAAATGATACCGTGCGGTTCAAGGTCGGATTCGAGTTGCGCCGGATACCAGTTTTCCACCCAGAAATCATAAAGGTGCGGCACGTTGGTGCGTAACTGGATGATGATACCGTTGATATTGGCATTCCATTCGAAATACTGGTCGAAGGGCAACGCCGCTTCTGCTTCCTGCACCAGGGCATCGCGCTCCTCGACCGAAATGGCGGTGTTGGCCTCGGTCGTACCACGGGGATGTGTCATGAAATTCTGCAAGGCGATGCGCTTGTATTTCGGCGATTCCTTCAAACGGGCCATCGCTTCGATAATGCGGTCGGTGCCGGTCTCTATCTTTTCCATCGAGGTTGAATACGAAAGGCGAATGTTTTCTTCGGCGCCAAAAGCACTGCCCGGCACGACCGCCACCGCCGCTTCCTTGAGTAGATAATAAGACAAACCGTACGAGTTCCGGATTTTCATCCCGGCGTATTCGGTATTGTAATAATTGGCGGCGTTGGGGAAAAGATAAAACGCCCCCTGCGGTTCATAACAGGAAATACCGGGGATGCGCCGAAGTTTGCTGAGCATGTAGTTACGCCGGGCCTGGAACTCGGCGACCATGCGGTTGATTTCATCCCGGTGACCGCTCAGGGCTTCCGCGGCGGCTTTCTGGGCAATGGAGTTGGCGTTAGAGGTCGTATGTGACTGAACGATATTCATGGCGGAAATCAGTTCCCGGGGACCCGCCGCATAACCAATCCGCCAGCCGGTCATGGAATAAGCTTTGGAAACACCATTTATTATGACCGTCCGCTGTTTTATTTTATCGCTGAGAGACGCCACCGATGTAAAGCGGTAATCGCCATAGATAATTTTTTCATATATTTCGTCGGCAACAATCAACAGCCCTTCATTAACGGCCAGCTCGCACAATTCCTGAAGCTGGTCACGGGTGTAGGCACTGCCGGTGGGATTGGAGGGATTGTTGATAACCAGCGCCTTGGTATTGAAATTTATATGGGCTTTTAATTCCGCCGGTGTAAGGCGGAACCCGTTCTCCTCGCGGGTGGGGACGATAACCGGCTTACCCTTGACCAGCAAAACCTGCTGGGGATAGGATACCCAGTACGGCGCCGGGATTATTACTTCCTCGTCGCGGTTGAGAATGGAAACGAAAAGGTTATACAAACATTGCTTCGCCCCGCTGGAGACGATTATTTCATTACGGGAATACTGCAGGCCATGGTCTTCCTTGAAGCGAAGGTGGATGGCATCTTTTAATTCCGGAATACCGTCGTTAGCCGTATAGCCGGTAAAATTATCGTCGAGGGCTTTCTTGGCCGCTTCTTTGATATCATGAGGGGTGGGAAAATCCGGTTCCCCGACCGAGAAATCGATAACATCAATCCCCTCGGCTTTCATGGCTTTGGCCTTGGCGGTTATGCGCAAGGTCGGTGAGAGCTCCAGGCGGCCAATCCTGTTGGAAATCATAGCTAACTATTCCTTGTCCGAACCGCCGACCTTGCCCGGCTTTGATGATATTTCCGGCTTGTCGCCTTTGTTTTTACTGACTAAATTCTTGAGCCATTCCTCGAGGTCGCAGCCGGTCAGAGATTTAATCACCTCAGGCAACTGACTCATCATGGCCGCCATCTCGCCGGTAATTTTGGATGTCCCCAGTTTACCATCGTTGGAAACCATGACGATTTTATCGATTTTGGAAACCGGTGCCGCCATCTCCCGGGCCAGTTCCGGCAGTTTTTCATACATCATCTGAAGCAGTGCCGGCTGGGAATAGGCATTCCATGATTCAGCTTTTTTACGCATGATTTCAGCTTCCGCCGCTCCGACCTCTTTGACCAGTTGAGCTTCAACCTCACCCTGGATGCGCTTGGCTTCAGCCATACCGCGAGCCTCGGCTTCCAGGCGGAACTGCTCGGCTACGGCGGGTTTACGTACTCTGGCTTCCAATTCCTGCTCCACCCGCAGGATTTCTTTCTTTTCCAGTTCGACCGCGGCATCTTTTTCGATTAATTTGACTTTGCCTTCTTCTTTTTTCAGTTCCTGATTAAGTTTATGGCGTTCCAGTTCATAAGAGAAATCAGCATCGGCTTTTTTACGGTTAAGAGTCGCCGCCAGCTCGGCTTTTTTCAGTTCAAAATCCTGATTCACCCGGGCAACTTCGGTCTCCGCATGAATCTTGGCTATATCCCCTTCCTTTTTAGCATCCGCCGACTTAATAATGGCATCACGGGCGGCTTCAGCTTCGGCCACCTCGGCATCCCGCCGGGCCTGGACAATGCGCGGTTTCCCCAGGGCTTCGAGGTAACCGGAAGGGTCAGTAATCTCTTTCAGGTTATAAGAAAGCAACCTGAGTCCCATATTGGAAAAATAAGTGTTGACATCGTCAAAAACCTTCGCCACAAATTCCTTGCGGTTTTTATTCATCAGTTCCAGATTCATCGTGCCAATCAAAGCCCGCGAAGAACCTTCCAGTGTTCTCAGAGCCACATCACGAATATCCGTCAGCGGTTTACCCAGAAACTGCTCGGAAGCAAGATGAATCGAGGCATCATCACCGGCAATTTTCACTTCCGCCGTGCCGCGTACCGTACACCGAATACCATTGGTCGAAATAGCGTCGTCAATTTGAAAATTCATGGGGATAATTTCCAGGGGCAGAACCTGGGCCTGCTCGATAAACGGTTTCACAAACGTGCCGCCGCCGATACGAATACGATAACCGACTTCTTTCTGCGTTCCGTCAGGCAAGGTTATCATACGTTTCTTGCCGCCGGAGATAATCAGGACTTCATTGGGACCGACTTTACGGTAGTTCTTGAAATACACGAACAAACCCGCCGCGACAATGACTACAACGGCAATAAAAATATAGACGAGGGGACTCACGATTACACACTCCTTCAGAAAAAAGTAAAAAGCGGCCATCAAGTGCCGCCCATTAACATTTTAAAGTGAGAAGTTAATATTATCCGGCTCGAACTGTCAACCGATATTTTAAAGAATCCGCCTGAGTTCCAAAAACCAAAAGGAAAAACTGCAAAACGACCGGTTAAAAACGATAAAAACTGTCATATTTCAGAGCCCTTCATTTACTTTTTAAAAGAATTCAAAAATTCATCTTTCAGGTAACGGTGCCTCTGATAATCCCTGTCCCCGGTTTCAGCCGGCTCGAGAAACTGGAACGGCTCTTTATGGTTGTCGGCCAGAATTGAGTGGCAAAGGGTGCAATCATAAGATATTGCCGCGCCGGCGGAATCAACCAGAGCCGGATTGTGACAGCGGAAACAACCGGTATTACCCTTGTGACCAATATGGCTGGCGTAAGTATCCCACCCGATATTCATAGACCTATGAATATTGCGACTGTAAATGTCCCGCAGAACCATTACGGCCGAATCAATAATCGTCGTTTTTTCCCGTTCCAGTTCGGGGTAGTTACGCATATAGAAATTACGGAGAGATTGTGCAATGCCGTCGTAAGCCTCGGTGCTGTCGGTATAATTGCGGGTAATCGCCGCCAGGGCTTCCCTTTTCAAATAGGGCAAGCTCAAATCTAAAAGACCCCTTTTAATACGGTCATCAACAGCCCGTTCCGGTTCTTCGTATATGTGGGTAGCCCGGTTATGACAGTCCACGCAATCCATCGACCGTTCCACAACATCTTCGGCGCTGTGAGCTGTTGCGTTCCGGTTATAATAGCGATGATAACGGCCATCGGGACGACGAGCTTCGACCCGGAGCATCATCTCCCGCCGGTCACCCACCGAGGTATAGCGAACCTCGTTCTCCTGACCGATATGCCAGTGGATACCGGCTTTCGCGCCGGCTTTACCGGCGTCAATTTTCAAATTCAGTGTCGTATATAAGAGAGACGATTCTTCATCGCTCTGATAGTTATAACGGGTCATCAGGCGACTGCCGTAAAATTTTTCCGGCCAGTGACATTTTTCGCAGGTTTCACGGGCCGGGCGAAGCTGCCTGACGGGGGTGGGTATCGGTCTTTCATAAAGATTAAAAGTTACAGAGATAATCTGCCAGAGACCATTAAGTTTGCTGTCTATCAAAGCTTCCGCGCCCTCGCCGACATGGCATTGTACGCATCTGACCCGGGCGTGGGGTGACTGTTGGTAGGTTACCCACTCCGGATTCATCACCGAATGACAGGCCGTGCCGCAAAAATACGCACTATCCATAAATCCGAGCATTTGGGTGCTGATTGCCACCAGGAAAAAAACATTGATGACCGTGAGCAAAGTAATAAACCTGAAAAGACGGGAACCGGTTAAGGAACCCCGGGTTTCGTCAGGACCGAATTTTTCTTCCAGGAGCCGGCGAGTTGAAAGACCGGTTTTCTTCCGGAGCTGGTACCAGCCCAGGGGAATTAAGAGCAAACCCACGACAAACAGGAACGGAAACAGCAGATACGTCACCAGCCCGACATAGGCATTGGTAACCAGTCCCAGCATCCTGGCCAGTTCCAGTATCACCAGGGTGATGAACGAGGAGGTGGTAAGAATTACTCCCCCCTTGCCGAGACCCGTTACCGAGACCCGGCGGATGAATGACAGATACTTGTTAAACATGCCTGTTTTTTTTATCTCTGCTCGAACATCTTACGATAAATTTTCTGCATCTCTCCCGAACGGATATCTTTTTTCAGATTCTCGGTGGCGGTAACCAGCCAGGAATGCATCGGGTCATTCTTTATCAGGTTGTCAATATAGGTGTTGACTTCGGCATTACCATATTTTTGGGCTTCGGGAATAAACTTGAAATAAAAATTATGGGCGACGTCGTAAGCGCCGTGCCACCAGGTGTAATCGGGACCCATCATGGAGGCTCCGTGCCGCATCCGCCGACCCTCATGATGCCACAATTCCCAGTAAACCCATTCGATTTCGTTACTGAATGATGCCGGGTTTTCCAGGAGGTTGTTCTTGATGACCAGGTTCATGATTTCAGTGGCGGGTTTGGCGAATTTTTCATTATAGAGTTCCACCACGGCATCAAACTGGTAATAATGACCGTTTGCAAAAGAAGCACTATGGCAGCCGGAGCAGACAGTCAGCATATTCGCGCGTTTCTGCTGCCAGTTATCCTTATGTACCGAAATCGGCGGTCGCAGGGTCCAGCTCAGGCGTTGCCCGACATCGTGGGTCACCGGCAATGAAACGGTGGCGGACATATGACAGGAGGTGCAGGTGGGCGCTTCGAAATAGTCCATGCCCGCAATCCAGCGGTCGGCTTCCAGGTTCATATCTTTGATATGAGTGTAGTAGGCATTGCCGTGTTTGGATTCTTCATATACTTCGCGCTGGGGATGGTCCGGACCGAGGTGACATTTCGAACAGGCTTCGGGCTGGCGCGCCTGGGCTACCGAAAAAGTGTGCCGGGTATGACAGGCGTTACAGGAACCCTTGGAACCGTCGGGATTGATGCGCCCGATACCGGAGTTTGGCCAGCTTTTAGGCGAAAGTTTATTGGGTGAGGAGGGGTCAATTTTAACTTTGGCGCCGTGACAACTTTCACATCCCTGAATCGCCGCCGGTTCGCCCCCGGCTACATGCGCCAGATAGGCATCCTGAGATTCCAGGATTTCCCCGGCCGTAGCATGGTAGGACATCTGGACCTGTTCGGCTTCATCGCTGTGACATTGCCCGCAGTCTTGAGGCGTTACCAGGGTGGCGATAAGAGCCCCCTCATGCATGAAGGCGTCAGCCTCGCCCTTTTGAGCCTGGTGGCAATCGATACAGCTGATATCCATTGCGGCATGAGCCGAATTGTACCATTGCTGATAAAGTCCCGGCGACATTTCCTTATGACAGGTCAGACATTTCCCGGCAATTAAATCATCACCAAAAATATTAGAACAAAAAGAAATAATAAGTGTAAACAACCAGCCGATATAACGCACCTTGTTATTCATCTTCGTTCTCCTCTTATATTTTTTTAAAGACTATGCGATTTTTTAGTGAAAAAACTACAATAATTCGACAGCAACCATGAAAAATTATGGCCGACAAAAATAGGTTTTAAAAAGATGCGGTTTTTCCTCCTTATACCATATATCAAAACCTTTTTGGCGGGCTTTGTCAATAAGCGGAGCCGGGACAAACGGTGTTATCAGCTCTAAAATTTCACCGGGCTTCAGGTCGTTAAGCTGCCGCATCACCGGTCCCAGGGGCTGTTCCCCGTTTTGAATCATCGGCCGGGCGTCGAAACTTCGAACAACCCGCTCTTTCTTTAACCATACCGGGGTGTTACCGTAAAGCACGGGCGTATCTTCAAATACTGTATCCATGCCTGCTTCACCGGCCGCCCGTCGCAGGGTGTTTATAAGCTCAGCCAGGCTTATGCCGCCGACCAGGGCCGCCTGGCGAAGAGTCGTGACCCGGGCGATAGTTTTCCTGAGGACGGGATTGCGAAGTTTCGCAAAAGGCGGAGCCGCCTTGATTAGTACTTCCTCGAGTTGCGGGTAATTATCCAGCAGGGCGCCGATACGGGTTTCCGGAGTTATTATCATATCCTGAACCTTTATCCTTCGGATTTTTTCGTCCCGTAAGCCAGCAGGCGCTGCTCACCCTCAAGACTCCTTTTCCCGGTCAAATCCTGGCTGACCTCGAGCGTTCCCAGATAGCGTCCCTCGCTGTCGCGCAAGGCAAAATATTCTATATGAATAAAATGTCCTTTCAGATTTATCCAGAACGGCGCCCGGTCCTGGCGACCGGTACGAAAATCATCGATTATCTTCTGAACAACATGGACACTGGCTGGGGGATGACAGAGCTGGACCTTGCGCCCCAGGATAGCCCGGTTGCGGGCAAAAATGCGTTCCCGTCCCTGGGTAAAATAACGTACCGTATCATCCCGGTCAACGAATGTCAAATCGAAGGGAATGGTATTTAATATGGCATTCAGCTCCTCCGGGGTGAAGCTGCCGGAGGGCAACTGCACCCGGGCATCCCCGGTTTCCGGTTCTTCATCAATCCCTGTTTCGGGTCGCCATTCATCTACGGGGTCATAAAGACAGAAACCTATTTCCAGACTCTGCCGGTAAATGCTGTACCACTCCCTTTCTTCGAGAGTATCCAGCGACATCGGAAAAAGAATCTCTTCTTCCTTGAAAATCATTTCTTCAACCGCCTCGACCGCCGGTTTCAGCAATAACGCTGTCACCGATTTGAATTCTTCTCTGTCCAGCCGGTTGATATTGAGCAAAGCTTCCCCGGCGGCTTTTAATAATTCCC
Organism: Candidatus Zixiibacteriota bacterium; assembly: GCA_028715215.1. Taxonomy (GTDB): domain Bacteria; phylum Zixibacteria; class MSB-5A5; order GN15; family FEB-12; genus JAFGNW01. The sequence continues at coordinate 25,923 of JAQUSF010000017.1, read as the reverse complement.
GGACCTCGTCGTGTTTACCCCACATGACCTTGGGCGGCCCCGTTATACCATGCTTCTCAAGATATGGAAAAAGAAGGTTTTCTTTGCGCTGATAATGTTTCTCGACATCCCTTAAAGCATTAAAATGCAACCGGAGCTGTTGTATCAAATCATTGATGTCACCGATGTCGGTCTGCTTTTCGAGGGATTCGAATATCTTTTTCAGGGCTTCGATTTCCCAGGTGAGAGCCTGGTTCTCTTTTCTAAAGGTATGAACCGGGTGGCCGGGAGGAGCCACTTTAGCGCCTTCCTGGCTGATTTGACCTTTCATGGCGGCGGAATGGATATCGCACAGACGAAGCACTTCTTCTTCCGGCAATCCTTCGGAGATCAGTTCCTGCTCTACCTGGACCACCTCGCCATACGGCACCGACCCCAGCAGCCTGATCAACTGGGTCTTGACCGCCTGCGGAGCTTCCCCCTTATGCAACTGTAAAATCAGGTGTTTCAGGAGGTCCCGACGTCTCCGCACGTTATCGATAAGTTCACTCATTATCTGTCTCCTTCTCCCAGGGCTTCGATTTCGCCTCCCCCGAACCTGCCCGTTGATTATAATCCATTATTTCCCCTGTACCGGTGGGATGGCTGTAACTTTTTAAATATTTCTGGTGATGGAGATATTCATCGGTCGTGATATTATTCCGCCAGAGACCGGTCACCATCCCCATACCCGTTATAACAATAAAAAGCAAAACGACGCCCAGGGCAACCTTTTTAACCGGGAAAGGGCGACGGGTCAGAAGCGACTGGTATTCAAGCGTTTCTTTGACCGGGCACACCTCGACGCATTGCAGGCAGGTCGTACATTCATCGGATATGACCGTTTTGACCTTATCGACTTTAATAAACGACGGGCAGACGCGCGCACACCGGCCACAGTCGATGCAGTTGGGGGCATTTCTTTTTATCCTGTTCGGGCTTAAAAGCGCCAATATCCCCAGCAGGGCTCCATATGGACACAGATACCGACACCAGAAATTCCTGAATATTAAAGAAAGTAACAATAAACCTCCGATTACCAGTAGCGCCGTTTGTGATATTTCCGCAAAGAAATAATACATTTTGATGTCGGCAACGAGGTTGTAGGGACTTCCCAGAAAAGCCTCCAGAGCCGGTGGCGTCATTAAAAAGAAAATCGAATAGATAAAAAAGCCCAAAAGCAGGTATTTAATACCGCGCAACGGATAGTCCAAGATCCCCGGCAGTTTAAGGTTCCGTTTGAACACCACCCGGCTGATATGGCCGAGTAACTCCGAGATAAAACCCACCGGACATAACCAGGAACAAAAAGCCTTGCCGAATAACAGCGAGACAAGCAATATGGCTACTAGAATAACCAGCCCGGCCGGATGAGCCGGGTGAATTTCACCGCTGATAAAAAAATGATACAGGCTCATCAGGGAACTTATGGGCAGAAAACCTTCCACTCCCGGCGGCCGGTAGGTCCAGCCGGAGGCGCCGTTCGTTTCAAGATACCTGATAAAAAAATAAAATTCCACTCCGAGCCAGAGGCATAAAAGGCTGAAGGCACTCTGGATAAGAAAACGGTAGCGCTGACCCGGTTTATCATGATTTCGTTTCAGCCTGGTTCTATCGATTTTTCGAGTTCCGGGTCGCGATTCACGCTTGTTATAAACGCTTTCCGTCATCGATACTAAATTCCTTGATAGAGAGTTTAGAAGAAAGGGATTCACGGCGGTAACCGCCCTGAATCCCGATAGTGTATATGTCCACCGGTACCTGTTCACAGACCTCATGACGCGCCTTTATTACCGCCTGGGCGATACCGGAGCAACAGGGGACTTCCATTTTCAAAACCGTTATTTTTCCTGGCGATGCCTCGGCAAAAAGAGCTTTCAGCTTTTCGTAATAGTAATTTAAATCGTCGAGCTTGGGACAACCAACCAGCACTGCCCGCCCGGCAAGATACCGTTCATGAAAATCGGGAACGGCAAAAGGTACGCAGTCAGCGCAGATCAGGATGTCGGCCTTTTTCAAAAAAGGAGCCTGTGGCGGGACAAGCCTTAACTGAACCGGCCAGTGACTCAACCGGGTGACACTTGCCGGAGATGATTTTTCTGCTGCCGCCGTCGACGAAGCCTTGAATTGACGTGCCGTTGAACCGGGGCAACCGGCAGAAATAGTTTGAAGAGGAACAGGTTTCCGTTTCAAAAGAGCCAGGTGTTTTTCGACCGCGGCCTGGTTATAAGCCATCGCTTCCCGTTCTTCAACCGTAATCGCCCCCCGGGGACATTCACCGAGACAGGCGCCCAGACCATCACAGTACCTTTCATTGACAATCTTTGCCTTACCTTCGATTATCTGTATCGCTCCCTCGGCGCAAGCCGGAACGCACAATCCGCAACCGTCACATTTTTCTTCGTCTATCTTCACAATCTTTCTGACTGCCATTTTATCTCCTTGCATAGAAATAATTACGTCAGAAAGATCGGAAATTGGACTAAATTAGTCTTTGATTTAAGTCAAAAGGGGTTAAATTTTATTGTCCCCGGCGAGAGTCGCCAGGCGGTCCATATCAAGTATAGTGATGGTCTGGCCGTCAACCCGGACAATCCCTAACTCTTTCATTTTCTTAAGGTTGCGGGACAGCGTCGCGCTGATGGTGCCCAGCATCCGCGCCAGCTCCGACTTGCTGATATCCAGTATAAAGACATTACTGCCGCTGCCGGCCGCTTTTTTCAAAAAATACGACGCCAGCCGGGCGGAAACCTCCTTCAGGGAAAGGTCCTCGACCTGCTGGTTGAACTGGCGGATAAATCCGGACAGGGAGCTGAGCATTTTCATGGATATCTGGGGCGAGGTGGTTATTAGGGAAATAAATTTGTCTTTGGGAATGAATGCCACCAGAGAATTTTCTACGGCGGCGGCATTGGCTGGATAAGTATTGCCTCGGAAAAGAACCGCTTCGGCAAACATCTGCCCCGGGCTAATATGGTGCAGGGTGAACTCTTTGCCCTCGGGCGAGGCTTTATATATGCGCACCCGGCCGGACAATAGGACAAAAAAGCCCGCCGCCGGGTCGCCTTCTAAAAAAAGCACCTCGCCGGATGCAACCTTCCTGACGATGGCGATACGGGCCAGGGTATCAAGTTCACTTTTATCCAGCCCATGACACAAAAAGCAGTTTTTTAAAAAAGACTGGTTTCCCACGGTTGTATGACTACATTAATTTACTGACCAAGGCAAGCGTGAAATAAAATATCCTTTACCACCCGGGGAATACGATTGAATATAAAAAATTCAAATACGTCACCTTCTTCCTCCGAGCACCCGCGACGGCAGCATGATTAGGGCTCTTAAAAATTCCAGTATCCCCTCTACCGCCATTCCCAGAATGCGAAAAGGCAACACCAGAAGCCAGACCAGCGGAAAAAGAATAACAGCTACAAGCGCCAGCGGCCAGCACAGCGCCAGCAATATCAACCATAAAATAAAACTCAACATCGCTTTCCCTTTTTCAGTTATCAAACCTTAAGACCGAGTACAATACACGCTACTCCTCCGCCTCAATATCATAAAGCTTCGCATCATCCCATTCCTTGCCCAGAAGGAGTCCGGCTTCACGGTCGGTATCGATGACAAATGCCTCCGGCACGTAAAGCGAGTACTTTCCCCCAGCCGGCTGGTATGAGGAAGGTCCCATCTGGCCGGTCGTCCCGAAATACCCGGTGTCGGATTGAATAACCGCCGGGATATTCTTCTCGCGCAACACTTCAAGAAGCATCTCCACCGAAGGCAAAGAAGTCAGCAGCGCCAGCTCTATCCAGTCATCGTGTTCCGTTATCTCATCTTTAGTTTCCTCTTCCGGCAGGGCATCGACCAGCTTTTCATTGCAGTCGGGGCACACAGTTACGCCCGGCTTATATTCGTACCGGCATCTGGGACAAAACGGCATAAAACAATTCTCTTAATGATTTGCCAGAATTAAAGTAATTAATATCCCGGCAATTAATAAGGTCACACCCAATATCAGCATGACCGAAACACCGGCCGTTCTGGTTTCGATGCGGTATGGGTCATTTTCAAGAAACTGATCCATCGAGCGTTTCTCAATCCGCCGTTTAAAACGAATCCGGTAATTATCGAATTTTTCCAGCATTTCCCACCCGGCTTTGGCTTCCTGTTCACAGAGTTCCCGGATGGCTCCGGGATTACTAAACTTGCCAAAAGCAGAGTGGACAATTTTAAATTCCCAGCCCTCAAGATCAGCATTGCTGTAACGGCTCATATCTTCTTCCTCGCGTTCCCGCCGCTTTTTGACGGCTGCGGCGATTAATGGAACAATTGCACCAGACATATTATCTCCTTTTTACCTGTTACCCCGCAAGTGGTAATTTATTCAAAATAATCCGCAGTATATAGCCGGATTTTTAATCTTTCAGACCACCCTTCAAACCGGTCTCTATCCATTACGTAAATTATTTTGAAAAAGTTATTTTTTTAATTTTTGATTCTGCTTAAGTATATACTGTTTATGAGATAAACTCGTATGACTTTTAAGGTCGGGTAGTGGCCATGTTATGAAAAAAGCCAAATCCTGACTATTAAAAAGTCCAGCTTAATAACTTTAAAAAAGGAGCAATACTCATAAATTGTATTGCTCCCATTTCTTGACGATTAATTAAACCGGTTTAACTGAGCTATTCCTTCCTTTTTTTCATCTTACGGGCAGGGTTTGAGAGCGCGATGGTCAAGATACAGGTGCGCAATCAGATAGGTAATGTCGGAAATATCGACATCACCCACCGTTGGGACGCTACCGCCCGAATTGTCAACGTCGGCTTCCGCCACACAGCAAAGTTCGGCACCCTGCAGATACAGGAACGAAATCAAACGGGTAATATCCGAAATATCCGGGTCTTCGGAAGCCGAGCAATCAGCGTTGCCCGTCATGCCTATACAGTAGTGACTCTTGAAATTCGTCTTCAATGAACTCAAAGAAGCTATCAACCAGGATCGACCACGATTGATTTCATAGAATAGTGAATCATAAATTTCAGTCGAATAAATAATATCCTTCATTATCGGGGGTTTTGACACCATTAGTGTCCAGATTAATAAGCTATCAGTAGCCTTGAGAGTATAATTGTTAAAATAGGTTAATACAATGTGCTGGTCTTTTATAACTGAAGAAGGTTGTGCATTCAGACCGGAATTATTCACCATGTTTCTGTATAATTCAATGGGTAAAAAGCCCTCTTTTTTGTAATAATAGTCACCTTCAAAATCACTTTGTACTTTCCTTGGATAGACATAGGTTTCATTAAGTTCTGCATAACCTCCCCAGATGGGCTCGGTATGTGCCATGACAGGATTTGCATTATATTCAGCTTGAGTGTAGTAACCAACCCTAATCGCTCCCGCCGTGCGAGTACAATTATTTACACATTGCAATGAGTCACCATGTGGTTCAGTCCAATTACCGCCTTGCATATAAATCAAGTCTAAGTTTGGTATGACTCCAGAAAAGTTATAAACACCCGAGTCGGATGGTATATCCCAATCAAATGCTTCGCCAATTATTAAACCACTATGAGCCTGTCCATCATAGGAAAAAATACGCATCAAGGACACAATGGAAGAATAAAGCTGGCTATAAGTTTCTCCTATCGGAGCGTAGTAGGTTTTCTCCACCACCAGGTGAGAGTCCACCGTAACAAAAGAACCGGTATGAAAAGCTTCATAACTTAAATGACCGGTAAGTGAGTCATGATGAAAAAAATAATCATCAGGTTTAGATAATTTTACCCCGCTTGGTGTTTCACCGGTAACGGGTTTGAATGTGTTGGGAGATTCCAGTTCTTCGTTAAAGATCGCCCAGCTGGCTGTTACATGAGTATCAGGACCTTCTATCTGAGCTGATAATATAACCGGTGAGGCACTATATAGATATACCGCCGCATTCCCGGGGATTGTGTCTAATGACCGATTATTATAATTGGAAGAATCGTCACATTCAAAGGAATAATAATTATTCGCAAAGTCCATATTAACAAAACCATCATTGCTTTTACCCATGTTACCGTTGCTGGATACAACTAAATCCGTTTTGAGGGTAGAAATAGTATCCCATATAATATCAACTACAGTATCAGCAACCATGATATCTACAGGCAGATAAGTAGTATCATATGACCCATAGTCCCCTATTACTCTTTTAAGAGCAACCCGGCCCACAAGGTTGACAATAGTCCCTGGTGAATAAATTATACCATCTTTATTTACTGTAACGATTAATGTATCAATATTATCAGGCGGACCCCAAGATATGGTCATATTTATTTGATCTATTCCCAGCCAATCAACATCCTCATATGTTACCTTCTCAATATATATATCTGATAGTACTAAATCAGAATCACCAATATTTTCTATAGTTACATAATACTTAGTTTGTTCACCATGTCGAATATAGGATGGATAATTTAATTTACGTGGAGATAAATGCATTCTACTCTCTACTTTACGATAAACATATGGTAATCGGAACCACTTTAAGGGAACATTATAATTAACTGCGTTTTCAGAACGGGAATCTACAAGCTCGGATAAACCGGGAGCAACATCGTTAACATAAAAGACATCTAGAAAAAGCCATTTTTCAGGTTGATCGGGTCGTGGATTTACAGTTAAAGCCTCGCTGGCACTTGACCAGTCCAAACCGGACCAGTCTCTATTATCCATACAATAACGTGACATGCTCGACCAGGTTTCATTATCACACTCGTTACCTGTTGTCGTGTCACAACCTGGTGTTTTGGTTTTGGTCAGGTTATAAGGGACTTCCCAAGCAAGACCATCCAAATTAGATTGTGACATATAAATATCAGCATTGGCACCTTTCTCAAATCCTACAAAAATGGGGTCAGCGCAATCAGTAGAATCACCCTTTTCAGGATCGCCCCATTGAGACCAGATAACATATAATCGATCATCAAGCCCTAGTGAGTCGCATACGGAAATACTTATATGACCAATATTTAAAACATTTGGCCCGCCCATACCACAATTTAACATCGGATCCCAGGTGGCATCGTGAATGGTGCTAATAAGATCGGTATTCTCCGTCCAGTGAAATAGTCGGCAACTTCTTGAATCCGCTTCAGTTCCATCCCCATTATATACACTGGCGTTCCATACAATGTGTAAATCGTCTTTAGAATCATATAAACAGGACAGCTCAATCCAGGCTCTAAAACCCGGTTCGTACGGGTTGTAATTAGTGACATTCACTTTGTAATATGGATTCCAGGTGGCACCCATATCGTATGATACCAAGTACCAGACATCGTTATTACCCTCTACACCTTCAGCCGCTTCTTCCAGCCAGCAACAGGCTACTTTTGTGGAAACGCGGGAACTGGCAATAGCATGATTAGGATAGAAAATTGTATCAATAATATGGGTCTCCCACGAACCCTGTAAATTGGAACCAACATTTCTGAAAAGAACCAGTGTCCCCAGATTATATTCCACCATTTCCCATGAAAGGGCATAGATGACGGTGTCAGAGCCGTTTATATGGTATTCAAGTTTCGGCCAGATGTATTCCGGTGGTGGTTCCATGGCGGCGGAAGCCGAGTCATTGGGAGCCGAACTGCCACTGCCAAAACCGCAGTACAAACCTGAGCCCGCGGTTTGGTCAATATAGACCGTCGTGTTATAATCGTCAAGTTCACCTTCGGTTGTCCGATAGTGACAGGCAACAACCGACCCGCCATCAGGCCTTACATCAAGACTGGCACCGCCTGCCATCCCTAAACCCCAAGGCGCAACAGGGCAGCCAACATCGGCTGTCAAAGGCCAGGTACCCGAAACGGGGTCATAAACATTGTACGACGCATAGCGGGGACCACCCACCGCAAACATCTGGGTATAGGCCATATGAATTTGCGGATTGGGATTACGCCAGTCAATCTGGCGGCCCATCGATGAAGGCTGTTGCATCTCGTACAAGGTATGAGCAACTATTGCGCCGGGGGAATTGCCGTCACCGGAAGTGCCAAGTGAGACTCGATAATCATCCTTTACCATAACCGGTGAACTTTGTCTGGGGATGGGCATTAACTTCTTACCGTACATGAAGCCGTAATGCGACCGCTTTTCGGAGCGTTCGTCCTTAATCCTGGATTTCGCTCCGGCAGTAACGGCCATGAAAGAAAACATAAATAAGGTGAGGATTAGTAAAGAAACGAATTTCTTTAACATACATCACTCCTTGAATTGTTTGTATGTGTATGCTTTCGAGATGTAAAATAAAGATGAACGATTGTACTTTATTATATAAAATGAACAGGTATCTGTCAATAACAAAAGCCGTATAAGAAACCCGACACATTTAAGGTGAAAAAATATTGTGCGCGGCAGATTTCAACCGGCTCTGATAATAGCCTACTTTATCAACCGCCGGGTAATTTCATCGGCTAAAAATATGCCTTCATCAGACAGCCGGAGGGAATCGGGGTCGGAAACCAGATGACCCGACTCCAGGAAAATAAGATACTGCTCCTTGTCCAGTTTCTGCTCCAGCGAAACCCCGAAACGCGAAGCAAACTGATGCCGGTCGATACCCCGCGAAGTCCGCAAGCCAAGCATGATGGCTTCCATCATGCGGTCACTGTGAGAAATCCGTTCTTTGACCAGGGGACGCTGTTTCCGTTTAAGGCTTTGAATATATATATGAATATCGGCAATATTGGCATATCTTTGTCCCTGTATAAAGGAGTGCGCCGAGGGTCCCAGGCCGATATAATCACCGCCTTCCCAATAGCCCATATTATGCCGGCATTCAAAGCCTTCTTTAGCGAATGAGGACACCTCGTATCGCTTATAACCGCTGTCGGTCAGCTGACGACAGCCGCCCTTATACAACGCCAGGCTTAGTTCCTGGTCGGGCATCTTAAGCTTGCCGGAAGTTACTTTATCAGCCAGAATCGTTCCCGGCTCAACCGTCAACTGGTAAAACGAAATATGCGGCGGTTCCAGGTCAACCAGCTGATCAATATCATCCGAAAGCATTCGGGTAGTCTGTCCCGGCAGGCCGAATATCAGGTCCACACCGAAATTGTTAAAACCAATAACATTGGTAAGGTATATCGCCTTGTGAACGGCGAAAGGTTGATGCTTGCGGTCAAGCAGCTTGAGTAGTTTTTCATTAAAGGACTGCACCCCGTAAACGGGCCTTGTGACACCGAGGTCTTTGAAAGCCTGAAGCTTCTCCGGCGTCACAAATTCGGGATTGTTTTCGATGGAAAACTCGATATCCGGCGCCAGCGAGAAATGTTTTTTAAGAAGTTTCAGCCAGTCGGTCAACCTTTTAATACTGGTCAGGGTGGGCGTACCGCCGCCAATGAAGATGGTGCCGATTTCATTGTCAATCACCGCCTGGTTACGGGCAACCAGCTCTGTTTCGATTTTCAGAGCGGTATAAAATTCCTTTTCCAGCTCGGGACTGTGCAATTCTTTATAAAAATCGCAATAGGAACAGCGGTTTTTACAGAAAGGAAAATGAACGTAAAGACCAAAAGCCATTATAACGCGGTACCAAGTCTTGACCAGCGGATATGAGTCGGGAAGTTATACAACCCGTGGCCTATCCACTGGAAGACATTGTGTATGTATGGAAAGCCCCAGCCCGGAGCGTCGGGGTCCGGCTCCCATGACCAGTAAACGAAAACAGCTTTACCCTTGATATTTTCCAGCGGGACAGTACCCCAGAAGCGGCTGTCACGGCTGTCGTCGCGGTTGTCGCCCATGACGAAATATTCCCCCGAAGGTACGGTGAAGGGCCCGAAATTATCCCGGAACGAAAGGTCGGCGGGGATAATCCGCTGGTCGATGTTCTTGGTGTTTAATGGAATCGGAGCGACCTCGCCATCGACAAACAGAACCTTGTCGGCTATCTGGACCACCTGTCCCGGACCGGCCATTATCCGCTTGATATAATCCTTGTTGGGATTATTGGGATACTTGAAAACGATAATGTCGCCTACTTTAGGGTCGGTACCGTACTTGAACGCCAGCTTGTTGACGAAGATATAGTCGCCCTCGAACAGGGTGTCCTCCATCGAAGCCGAACTCACCCGGTAGGCGGAGACGACGAAAATGCGTAAAAGCAAAGCCGCCACCAGGGCGATAATGGCGGTGTCGAGATATTCCCGCCAGAGGGGTTTGCGTTCTTTACGGTTGAGGAATTTACGAGCCTCTTTTTGAGTCTCGAGCTGTTTATGTTCCTGTATCAGGAAATCGCTATCCATACGTGAAATTATCGGTTTATCCCCATATTTCTTTAGAGAAAAGGGGGGTTAGTTTACAGAAATATACGTAAAAACGGGTTGTCTGCCAAGTGCTTAGAGGAGGTAAAAAATCCGTTATTTCAGTGATTTTTTATCTTATTACACTCCAGCGAATCCGGGCCAGGTCTTCGCCAGCTCTAGGCTTTCGGAAAACAAAAAGATGTTCATGCATAATAAGGTAAAATTTATATTTTTTTGCACTCGCGGTCCAATGCTTTGAGTAAGTACAATTATGTTGTGCTTTTATTATATCTTCTTTTAGAGCAAAACCAACTTTTAAAAACTCCTGAAGAACAAAGTAGGCCAGAGGGACATAATGTTGCCCTTTTCTGGTATCACCAATTAAAATGGCACAATACCGATCAGGTTTAAGAACTCTGTGCATTTCCTCAATACCAGGTCTGAATTCGTCACAGAATTTAGCGGGACTTGAAATATTAGACAAATCTTTTTCAATTTTTCCATTAGAATAAGTAACCAAATTTAAATATGGCGGATGAGTACATATTAAATCTATGGAATTATCTTTAATATCTTTTAAAGTTCTAACATCTCCAACAGATACATATTGTTTAGATTTTGTTTCAAATTCAAATTCTAAAGCATCTTTTGTTAATTTGACAGCAGAAGGATTTATATCAAATCCAATTCCATCACGATGTAATAATTTACATTCAATTAACGTCGTACCAGAACCAACCATCGGGTCTAAGACAGTATCGCCTTCATCAGAATAATTTAAGATAATATTGCGAGGTATCTGAGGGGCAAAATTACCCCTGTATTTCGGGTTATGTGTCGCCCAACTACCCCGCTCTGGAAACGACCAGCAGGTTGTATTTTCAGGATGAAAATCAAGAGGTATTTTATTCATATCATAAAAATGTTAACTATAAATTTGGGAATATTACCTTTTTTAAAAATGGGACTCTTGCATAAAAAGCTCGTGATGTACTCCCATGACCAGCTCCTTTAGTCCTTGGTTGAATGTAAATGCCCATCCTTCCAGTTAATGCTTCAAAACCTTTTGATAAAAGCGTTTGTCTTACCAAATTATAATCTTCTTCAATCTGGTTATATATGATTCTGTCCGTCAAATCGAATTCCGTCACAGCATATAAAATAGAAGAATCTTCATTTTTACTTGTCCATATTCTAGCAGCAATGAGTATTTTATTGAGTTTATTTTTTAAGTGACTATTCAAAAAATCCGTTCTTTCAATATTAACTGGATCAATCATTGTTATAGCCATAGTTTCTTTTACTGTTAATTCTCGGTTCTTCAAATACTTCAAAGAAATTGTTTTTAGTTCCCATGAACCAAAATTAGGTGCTTGCGCTGAGTTAATTGGAAGATTAAGATGCCTTTCTATTACATGACCAGCCCATCCCTTATTCTTTTTATTATCTTTGAATACAGTAACTCCATATGTTTCCGCCAAAACACGCAAATCTTTACCAATCAATTCAGAAATTTTTCTTTTTGCTTCGTCCCTATTCAATTAAACCTCTAAACTAGCTTTAAGTTCATTTCTTAATTTTTCAATCTCCTTAAACGACAATGCCCGTCCTTCATATTTTGGAGGTGGATAATTTACATCTTCTTGTCCCCAAATCCATTTATATGCCTTGATAAGTGCTTCTGGTAATTCACCAATAGGATTAGTAAATTCAATGTCTAAAAGAACTTTATCAGGTTCTTCACCATTGTAGACTTTTTCAAATACATCTAATATTTTGATTGTTTCTTTTGGATTTACTTTTCCTTTTTCTTTTAATTCATCCAAAATATTTTTATGTGATATTTGCCACAAAGTATCATCTGATGGGCTATAAATAAAAACCATAATATCTTCCTTCTTTATACTTCCCCGCACTCTCTTACCACCCGGTTTTGTAATTACTATTTTTCTTCCATCAGAAATTTCTTCAACTTCATACCCTCGATACTTTAATGCTATTATTTTCTTAGCAAATTCATCTTTGGTATCATTTTTAATTTCAATTTTTTTTAAATCAATCACATGCTTATAAAAGTTTCTTCTTACCATAGTAATATTCCTCCCTAAACATTAAGTATATACTCTTGTTTTAAAATCTTCTAATAACTACATCAATATAATTCAATCCCAACTTTTCTGCCAACTTTAATCTATGTTGACCATCTAGAAGATATCCCTTTTCGTTTATCATAATCGGTTCCCAAGCTTTTCTATCAAAGTTAAATAACATATAAATCACTTCTTCTTCATCAACTTCATTTTGAAATGCAAAATATTTTTTGTTAATCTTTATTTGTTTAATAGGATATTTTTTTATAACATAAAAAGAATTACATAACGGTTGATGTTCATATGAGTCAACATGAAATTTTTTTACTGGTATGTAACCCACATATTTCTCCATATTATACCTCATAATTTGTTATTATTATTTCTTTAATCTTCCCTCGTTTAGTCGCATCACAGTTTATCATCCGGTTGGCAGTTACTCTCTTAATGTTAAAACCTTTATAGTGCTCCTCAAAAAAATTATCATTTTTGTTATGATTTTGTGGATCTGAATTGCTAAGCATTAATTTAGCACCTATATTATCCAGCTCCTTGAATAAATTAGCCAATCTTTTTTGGTCATTTTCACCGAAGTTTGTCTTAGTATAAGAAGTAAAGCATGCTGTTTCACTTATAGGTCTATAAGGTGGGTCAAAATATACAAAAGAGTCGGGCGTGACTTTTTTTCGAATTGATTCGAAATCTTTGGCTTCTATAGTAACATTTTGTAAAAGGTTAGATACCAACAGCAAATTTTCTTTATCAACTATTTTTGGATTTTTATATCTGCCAGAGGGGACATTAAATTTACCTCCTCCATTTATCCTATACAAACCATTAAAACAGGTTTTATTTAGAAAAATCGTTTGTGATGCTCTTGCAATCCAATCGTCGCAGTATTTTCTTTTATTATAATTTTGTTTGTTATAGGCTTCTCTTGAATAGTAGTAAAACTCATGCCTTTTCTGTTCATTAAAACTAAAATAATTTTTAGATAATTTTCCCAAATACTCTATTAGTTCATAAACATTTTTTTGAATGACCTTGTAAACGATAATTAATTCTTTATTAATATCATTTAAATAAACTTTCTCAATGCCGTTGTACCTTTGAATTATTTCAAAAAATACTGCCCCGCTACCAACAAACGGCTCAAAATAATTTTTTATTTTTCCATTTTTCAATTCATGTGGATAAAAATTCTCGAATTGCTCCAATAGTTGTGTTTTACCGCCAGCCCATTTCAGGAATGGTTTCGCCAAATTATTTTTAGTAGTTATTTTATTTTTCATTGAGATAACCATAATTTTAATATATTAATTATTCAAAACCGGTGCAATAATTAACAAGCACATTTATATCACATTCTAACTATTAATTGGAAATTAACAACTTACCGCTCGATCTGTAAAGCCGCTAGAAAGGCTTCCTGGGGGATTTCCACCCGGCCAATGCTTTTCATCCGCCTCTTGCCCTCCTTCTGCCGCTCCAGAAGTTTGCGTTTGCGGGTGATATCGCCCCCGTAACATTTGGCCGTTACGTTCTTGCGCAGAGGACGCACGGTCGCCCGGCTGATAATCTTGTTGCCGATCGCCGCCTGGATGACCACCTCGAACATCTGCCGGGGTATCAGGGTGCGAAGTTTCTCGTTGAGATTCACGCCCCAGTTATATGCTTTTTCGCGGTGAATAACGACCGACAGGGCGTCCACCGCCTCACCGTTGATTAAAATATCCAGTTTGACCAGGTTGGAACGTTTATAGTACGGTACGCCGTAATCGAACGAGGCATAACCGCGGGTGAATGATTTGAGTTTATCGTAAAAATCAAAGATTATTTCCGAAAGCGGGAAGGCGAACGAGAGGCTCACCCGGCTGACCGACAGGTACTCGGTCGTCTTGTATTCTCCGCGGCGGTCGGTGGCCAGGCGCATAATGGCCCCGATGTATTCGGCCGGCGCAATTATCTGGGAATCGACATACGGTTCCTCGATATAATCCACCTCCGCTGGCGGCGGCATATTGGCCGGGTTGTCCACCACCACCATGTCATGCCGGGTGGTGTAAACATGGTATTCAACGTTGGGAACGGTGTTGATGATAGTCTGGCCGTATTCGCGCGAAAGACGCTCGGTGACTATCTCCATGTGCAACAGCCCCAGGAACCCGACCCGGAAACCGAATCCCAGCGCTTTGGAAGACTCCGGCACAAACCACAACGAGGAATCGTTCAGTTTGATTTTTTCGAGGGCTTCGCGCAAAGCCGTGAAATCCTCAGCCACCGAGGGATACAGGCCGGAGAAAACCATCGGCTTGACATTGACAAATCCGCTCAGCGGTTTTTCAGCCGGGTTCACCGCGGTCGTAATCGTGTCGCCGATTTTAGTATCGGTCACCTCGCGTATCGACGCAAACACATAGCCGACATCACCGGCGGCCAGCTCCTCTACCGGAACCGGTGCCAGCCTTAATATACCCACCTCGTCGACTTCGAAAACCTTGTTATGAGAAAAAAAACGAATCTTATCGTTTTTTCTAATCCGGCCGTTGACCATCCGGATAAGCGGCATGGCGCCACGGTAACTGTCAAACACCGAGTCGAAGACCATCGCCTGAAGCGGCGCCCCGGGATCGCCTTTGGGGGGCGGTACAACTTTAATAATCGCCTCCAGCACTTCGTCAATACCTATCCCCAGCTTGGCTGACACCGGGATAATATCCTCCGGTCTGCACCCCAGTAAATCGACTATTTCTTTGGCCACCTGGTTGGGATTGGCGGCCGGAAGGTCGATTTTATTGACCACCGGTATAATTTCAAGATTATTATCAATAGCCAGATAAAGGTTCGACAGGGTCTGGGCTTCAATACCCTGGGCGGCATCGACCACCAGGATTGCTCCCTCGCAGGCTGCCAGCGAACGGCTGACTTCGTACGTGAAATCGACATGACCGGGAGTGTCAATCAGATTGAATGTATATTCCCGGCCGTCGTTAGCCCGGTAGTTCATCCTTATGGCGTGAGCCTTGATGGTTATCCCCCGCTCCTGCTCCAGGTCCATCGAGTCGAGCACCTGGTCATGCATCTGCCTTTCCGAAAGGGTCCGGGTATTCTGCAAAAGCCGGTCAGCGAGGGTGGATTTACCATGGTCGATATGGGCAATAATGGAAAAATTCCGTATTTTTGAAAGGTCATGCATCGGTATAAATAAACCCCGTATCCGTTTAAATTTTAACGACAGATATACACTGTCGGCGGGCAAAGGTAAATATATTTATCGGAAATGTCAAACCGGATAAAAAGGCTATTTTTTCAGATACTTGGCCAGCCGGTCTTTGAATTCGGATTTTTTGATATTAGTGTCGAGGATGCCGTTAAAGGCAATCGACAGGTTGCTGGTTTCTTCGGAGACCACCACCACCACGGCGTCGGATACTTCGGAAACGCCAATAGCTGCTTTATGACGCATACCGAACAACTTGCGGTAGCGAAGATTATCCGTCAACGGCAGTGAGGCCGCGGCGGCAATAACAAATTCCCCGGAAACAATTACCGCGCCATCGTGAAGCGGCGTATAAGGCGTGAAGAGGGTTATCAGAAGCTCCGAGGAGAGCTCGGAATTGAGCATTTTACCGGTTTCGGCGAAATTGCGAAGGCCGGTTCGGCGTTCTATTACGATAAGCCCGCCATAGTTAAGCTCGGCCAGCCTGACCGCCGCCCGGGAAACCTCCTCAAGGGTTTTCTTCTGCTCCAGCGTTACGAACATCCGAAACAATTTCGTCTGCCCGATATGCGCCAGAGCGCCGCGTAATTCCGGCTGGAAAACGATTACCAGCACTATAAAACCAACCGTGGCTAAATTGGAAAACAACCATGTCAGACCTTCCAGCTGAAACCAGTAGGAAAAAAACGCCACAATCATAATCAAAGTCATTCCGATAATAATCTGCGCCGAACGGGTGCCCTTGGTGAGTTTCAGAATCTGGAAAATAATGAATGAGACTATCACGATATCGATAATATCTTTAAGACCCACCTGGATAAAGCCGTATTTAATAAAGGTCATGGCTATTCCTTCACCGCCTGAATTACTTTCAGCGCCTCGACAGTCTCGGCAACATCGTGTACCCTGATTATATCGGCACCATTGAGCACAGCCGCCACCGCCGCGGCAATGGACCCCCCAAGGCGACGGTCGGGAAAGCTGCCGTCAGGGTTAAGCATGCCGATAAAAGACTTGCGCGAGACCCCGACCATCAAGGGTCGGGATAACTTTTTGAATTCTTTAAAATTCGCTATAATTTCAATATTATCCACCAGGCGCTTGCCAAAACCGATTCCCGGGTCGAGTATAATTTTAGATTTATCTATCCCCATTTTTACGGCAAAAGCCACCCGTTCAGTAAAAAAAAGGCTGATTTCAGCCACACAATCCCGATAAGACGGATTTTTCTGCATATCCCGGGGTGTTCCCAGCATATGCATAAGAATCACCGGGACTTTTTTCTCCGCCGCCAGGGGCGCCATCTGCTGGTCAAAGCGCAGGGCTGAAATATCGTTAATTATTTCAGCTCCCTCCTCAAGCGAAGCTTTCGCCACATTTGCCTTATAGGTGTCCACCGAGATCGGGATTTTAAGATGTTTTTTAAGGATTTTCATGACCGGAATAAGCCGCTCCAGTTCTTGTTTTTCACTGACCGGCTCGGAACCCGGGCGGCTCGATTCACCACCAATATCGATTATATCCGCCCCCTCGGTTTCCATTTCAAGCGCCCGTTTTACCGCCTTATCGGTTGAGGTATATTTACCGCCATCGGAGAAGGAATCCGGAGTAACATTTAAAATTCCCATCACCAGAGGCCGGGTAAGAGTCAACTGTCTTCCCGGCGCAAGCGAGATAACCTGTTTTATTTCTTCGGCTTTGACCAATATCTGTTTAGGCATAAAAATATCCTGAAGGTATATAAATCAATTTAATTCAGAAATTCAAGTGATAAGTTGGATGACTCTGAAATAGTGTAATAAACTTATTCTTCTCACTTCATAATTTATTACTGAAAATAATTGATTGATCAAATATAACCTTGCTCGTTATTTCAATGCCTGGCTAACGCCAAATTTTCCCCTGATACAGTCCACGATAACCATGTAATTATCACAGAAAGGAACATTACCCAGTAATTTGGCTGTTGCCAGAGTCGGGTCAGGCCAGTCCACATATGTTACGGTGGGGGTTTTTATCCGAACCCTGCCAAAAGTCATGTCATAAAGAGCGGGAGCGTTCCCGATGTTAACATACTTCCCCCAGGAGAGAACGCTGTCTTTAATGACCCCCGGTTCATCACCGGTTAAACCGGTTGCCCACTGCCACCAATCACGAGGTAAAACAAGGGTGGCAAAGGGAATATAAACCAATTTTCCAAAAAATTTCAAGGCTTATGTTTAGATGAATTAACAGTTTATAAAAGGGAGTTAATTGGCAAATTCTTTTAAACTCACCTATGAAAAGCTTCTGGTGACACTATTACCTTTCCCGATTGCAACTCTCAAAAAAAAGCACCTATAGAAAAAAAAATGCAAGAAAATCATCCTTTTAAGCACTTATAATGTAGGGCAAAAACTTGTATAAACGAAAAAAAAGGAATCTAACGATGTTTTATAAAACAATTGGAGTTATGGTTATCCTTCTTCTTTTATTATCCTCATCATCTGCACGCGAAAAATCAGATTTCAAAACAATCTCTATAAATACTGGCAGCAGCTGTTGCTGTCTCGATAAAGCAGGCAATGTTGACTGTTCCGAAATCGAGGAACCGGATATATCTGATATTACCCGTTTAATTGATAATTTATATATCAGCCATGAGGAGCTTTGCTGCCTTGAGGAGGCTGATGTTAACGGCAGCGGCGATTACCCTGATATCAGCGACATTACCGCGATAATCGATCATTTGTACCTTTCCCATAAAGAACCAGGCGACTGTTCATCTATCATTGACAAATGTTGTTTCGGACAGCGGTCACCGGGTTTGACCGCCAGGATTTTTTATGAGGAAATACTATCTTTAAATAAAGTACCTCATGGCCAGTTGGCAATTTCCCCCGACTGTTCTGAAATTTTTTGGTCGGGTATAGTCAATGGTGGCCCCTGGGAAACTATTTATTTCACCTATTTTAACGGTGTAAATTTCACAACTCCTGAAATAGCCTCGTTCGCCTTACCCGATGGCGATGACCATGGACCATCGTTTTCCTGTGATGGGACCAAAATTTTTTTTACATCCATCAGACCAACCCCGGGGTATCCGGGGAATCCTGAAGGCGTCTGGTACGTAGTACGGACCGATTCCGGCTGGTCAGACCCCATACCAATCGAAGTGACTTTAGATACCCTCTGGTATGTCATGAATCCGTCCGTAAGCCGAAATGGCAACCTGTACTTTTCGGCAGTCCAGCGGGGAGGCTTTTATCCCAGAATTTATTGTTGTAAATATGTCAATGGCGAATATTCCGAACCGGAAATAATACCGGGCATGATCAATATAACACCGGATTTGATGGATGCCTGCGTTGACCCTGATGAAAAATACATTCTTTTCCAATCAATGTCAGTTCCCGGTTATGTAGGTAATTCCGACCTTTATATAAGTTACCTTAAACCAGACAGTACCTGGGGAGAGCCGATTAATCTCGGAATTGCCATAAATACCAAGCATTTTGAACGATTCCCATCCATATCTCCGGATGGTTTACATCTGTTTTTCATAAGAGCTGTAGGCACCATATATATTACCGCCAATCCTAAATACTACTGGATAAATGCCGAGATCCTGAACCAGTTGAAATAGTGGCTTGTTTTACTGGACGAGATGAAAAACATGAGCGCCTCAACTCCTAATTTACCCTGGCTATATCTCTTGACAATTCTATAATCGTCATAAGAAGAATAATAACAGCAGCATTAAGAAATGCCAGCAAAGTCACTTTTTCCAAAAGCGAGCTCTCATCCTTGACACCCAGACTTGATGTTCCACTTTTTGACGACCGTGAGAATAAGGAAAATCGTCGGGAGAAGCCACTGCCCCGGAGCGAAAATTACCATTTTCATGAATACGATTATGACAAGTGTCACACAACACAACACAGTTATCGGAACCACACATCCAGCAGTCGTCGGGATTGCCTGGCTTTCCCAGTTGATTCGGCACTATATGATGAGCATGATCATAAACATCAATAAGACTTCGACCACAATGGGCGCATTTATTCCATTGACGGAAAAAAGCTTTTTGTTTAATGTTCTCGTCAAAATCAAATGGTCTGGCCATATTAAATTTCTCCTTTCCGGGTCAGCTTTTTTTAATTACGGCTGGTAATTGCCGATTCCAGCTTTAAAGCACCTTCTGGTATTTAAACGGAATATATAAGTGGAATTCGTATAATTTCCCCAAAGTTGTAAAAAAAAGTGCTCCTTTAAAACGATTTATTTTAAAATGACCTAAACCACAGCCAGAGAGCGGCCACTCCCAGAGTCAGAAGAGTGACGGGAACTCCGATACGGGCATGTTCCCGCCAGGATATCCTGATACCCAGCCGGGCAGCCTGGTCAATGACGATAATATTGGCGATGGAGCCGACCACCAGCAGATTGCCCGCCAAAGTAGATGATAGCGCCAGTATGGAACCGGCGGCGGGATGATTCGAAGCCTTCAACAACAGCATCACCGCCGGGACGTTCGATACCAGGTTGCTTAAGAAAACGGATACTATAAAAAGCGGGGCCGGAAGGCCGATATCCACCCCCATTCCGCTCAGGTCGGCCTGTAATTTCTGCAGATAGCCGGTTTCATTAACGGCATAATTGACGACAAAAAGCGAAATAAACAGCACTAATAACTGCCAGTCGATAAGACCCAGCATGTCGCGGGAACGCATTTTTCGGGAACAGAGCAATACCGCCGCAACCGCCAGGGCGACTATATCACGAGGCCAGATGTTAGCCAAAAAAATGACCAGGATGCCGACCAGCAGAAACATCCCCTTGTAAGTCTGCCACCGGTTAAAAGCGGGAGCCTGAATCCGGGGCATTTTTGTCTCCCGTTTCCATTTTCCCTCTGTCAGGCGGGCAATTACTGCCCCGGTGATGACCAGGCCGACCGCCGAGGGTAAGACGGCATCGAGCATATACCCGCTGAAGGACAGGTTCAGAACCTGGCCGATGAGAATATTCTGCGGGTTGCCGATGAGAGTGGCTGCCGAGCCGACATTAGCGGCACAGGCCAACGCCAGCAAAAAAGGCTTGGGGTCGAGCCGCCGCTTGATACAGACTTCGATTATCACCGGTGTCATGGCCAGACAGACAATATCGTTAGCCAGAACCGCCGAAAGCACCCCAACCACGGCAATAAACAAAGCCAGTAACTGGCCGGGAGTTATATCCAGCCAGCCAATTTGACGAACAAGCTTGGAATAAAAGCCACTCAGACGAAACTGCCCGGAAAGAACCATCAAGCCAAAAAGGAGAACAATCGTGGGTACATCCACCGCAGAGATTAGCTGCTGGTCGCTCACCACCCCGGTAACTATCAGAAGGATAGCGCCCAGAAGAGCTACCCCGGTTCGGTCCAGTGCCAGCCAGGGAAGGCGTCCCAGTATCATCCCCAGATAAACAACTATAAAAACAACCAGCACAATTGAATTCATAACCTCTATAACCGTTCTTCCCGGGGTTTCCAAACCTTAATAGTCAGGAAATCAAACAATACGGAATCAGAAAAGTCAAGATTTATAAAAACCGCGGTTCGTTTCCCGCATTTTGTTTTCCAGTCCGAACCAGCAGAAAGTAAATAGATTAGTTTAATTCAGGATAATATAAACCTGTCCTGTGACACTTTACCGCCGATGCGGAAGAAATTGTTTGTCACAATTATTCAATATGGCAAAGGTCTGTTCGACCTGGCGGAATCCACTTTTTTTATCCGCCTATTAATCTTTTTTTACAGGCTGCCTGTCTTATTAGGAAAAATATGCCAAGGTCAGGGATTATTGAAAAGTATGAAACCTAAACTCTTAATTCTTAAGACCGACCCCTCATTGCCGGATATCGAGGGTGACTGGTTGGACGAGTGTGAAATCAAAACAACAATGGAGCTCTCACACCATAAAATATTGCCCCTTTTAATGACTGAAAAACCACAGGTTTTAATAGTCAACACTGACGGCTCTTCTTTAAAGACGCTTTCACTATGCTCGAAAATTCGCCGATATTTTGAAGGTTCGATTCTTGTCATCGCTCCCCACAACAATACCGAATATAAAAAAGCCCTTCTGGATTGCGGGGCAGACGATTTCCTAACGGCTCCGGTAACCGGACAAATCATGACTGACCGGATAAAACACTTCTCGATGAAAACCAATGTTTCCAAAGTCGCTATTCCGCCCGATAACCAAAAGCCTAACCTGCAAATCGGAAATATCCTGCTCGATAAAACCAAACGGGTGGTCTCGATCGATAACCGGGAAATAAATCTGACCGCTTCCGAGTTTGATTTACTATGGCTTCTGGCTTCAAACAAAAACCGCATAGTTTCCCGGGAGTCCCTTTACCAGGTACTGTTAAAAACCGAGTACGACGGCCTTGACCGCTGTATCGATAACCGGATATCGCGCCTCAAAAGAAAACTTCAGGATAACAGTATAAATCCTCAATTGATCAAATCCGTACGCAGTGAAGGTTACATCCTGGTCGAAGAATAAACCTGTCTTCGAGAAGGCTCCTTGTCTGGCGGATATTACTAAAATTCTCCCGGGTTTATTAAATTTGCTTAAAAGAAATTAATTCATGACCGACTAAACCGGGTACTTCCCGACCTGATTATTTTACAATTATAAATCTTGACTAATAAAATAACGAGCTGTAATCTTAGTGAATAAATTCACTATTTTTAAAGAAATGCCATACTATTAACAAATTAGAATAAAAACCATTGAGGGCAAGTTAAAGGAGGGCATAATTGGACACAAAAGTTTCCTTAAAAACAGGAGAAGCAAAAATCAGTGAAGACTGGCTGGCGGTCGTGATCGGTTTATTCATCTTCCTTTTGTCTTTAACTGCTTTTATAAATTGGGATATTTTAGGCTGGGTAATAACGACCAAAGTATGGACTAATCTGGCAATGGCCCTTAAACCCACCTCCGGCAACTATGCCAATCTTCCGGGATTACTTTCCCTGCTCATCACCTATCTTTTTCTTCTGGTTATTTTCATGGTCGGGGCATACTGGCTCAAAGCCAATTTGAAAAAATTCGTACTCGGATTCACCCTGGTATTTTTCATAAGTTATATCTGCTGGATAATCGGCGGCTGGGCTTACATCGCGGCCACTCCCAACCAGTTGGATAATTACGGGATATCCTGGTCGTTAAATTTGACTCTTGAAGCCGGTTATATAATCGCTCTTCTGGCGGGCTTATTCATCGGTAATTTTGCGCCCGGATTTTCCCGGGTGATGGGCGAAGCTATCCGCCCGGAACTATATATAAAAACGGCTATTGTTATCCTGGGCGGTTTCCTCGGTATCACCGCCGCGGAACAGCTGGGCCTGGCTACGTCAGTGATGTTTCGCGGCTTGTGCGCCATCGTGGAAGCCTACCTTATTTACTGGGCGCTGGTATATTTTATCGCCCGGAAATATTTTAAATTCAGCCGGGAATGGGCGGTTCCGCTGGCCAGCGGGATTTCCATTTGCGGTGTTTCCGCCGCCATTGCTACCGGTTCGGCAATTAAAGCCCGGCCGGTAGTCCCTATTATGGTTTCCTCCCTGGTAGTCATTTTCGCCGTGGTTGAGCTGATACTCCTTCCCTTTATCGCTCAGAATTTTTTGTACAACGAGCCCCTGGTGGCCGGTGCCTGGATGGGCCTGGCTGTCAAAACCGACGGTGCTGCAGTCGCCAGCGGGGCAATCACGGAATCACTGATCCTCACAAAAGCCCTGGCCGAACAGGGCATTCAATACCAGCAGGGCTGGATCATGGCCACGACTACGACCGTGAAAGTATTCATTGACGTCTTTATCGCTGTCTGGGCATTCATCCTGGCCTGGATCTGGTCGGCTAAAATTCAACGCCTTCCCGGCGAAAAAATCAAAGCCCGCCAGATGTGGGACCGGTTCCCCAAATTCATCCTCGGTTACATGTTCACGTTCTTTGTCATTATCCTCATTGGCATTCTTCTACCGAACTGGGTAAGTCAGGCTAAGACCGCGATGGGACAGGGTAATGTCTTTCGCAGTATTTTCTTCGTCATGACATTCTTCACAATCGGCGTGGTGTCTAATTTCCGTAAACTCTGGCAGGAAGGTATCGGCCGGCTGGCCCTGGTTTATGTTATCTGCTTATTCGGATTCATAATCTGGATAGGCTTGCTGATATCCTGGTTATTTTTTAACGGCGTCAAACCGCCGGTTTTATAAGGAGCCAATAATGGAAGAACCAAAAATACATGAAGAATTACAGAAGATGGCGGTTGAACCGCTGCTGCCGATTGAAAAGAAACTGATAACCTGGAGTATCGTCCTGGGTATTGTCCTGATAGGCATCCTGGTATGGGTCAGTCATACCTTTTTCGAAGTCTGATGAAATAGAGCGTTCGAAGATAATGCGGCTATAAAAAAAGGCACAACCCTTTCGGGCTGTGCCTTTTTCCTGAGGTCGTTTGACACCGAATTACACCCCCGATATTCAAGTTATTTTAACAACAGCATTTTTTTGGTTTCAACCAGGTCCTCGACCTCAAGACGGTAAAAATAAACCCCGCTGGCATAAGAGGCGGCATCCCAGCTATAAGTATGATAACCGCTTTCAATATACTCATCGACCAGAACGTCGATTAGCTGTCCCACGGCGTTGTATATCCGCAGGCTGACCCGGCCGCTGCGAGGTATGGCAAAGTCAATATTAGTCCGCGGATTGAACGGGTTCGGATAATTCTGCTCCAGCACGTAATCTTCCGGCACCAGAACTTCCTCCTCCACCGCCAGCGGACTGAAGAAATCGACATGAGGAGTCGCCGGGTCAACCAGGCCCGCCGGTACCGGTTCGCCGGTATTAATCAGGCTGTCTATCAGATACACTGTTTCATCGTTGGCCGGGTCGTTATCGGTTAACAGGCGGTCACTGTAAACCACCGCCTGAGCAACCGTGACCGGAGAAGCACCCGAAGCGATGAAGCCGTTATTACCGGGAACACCCATCGGGCGGGCAAGGCCAATATCAGTTCCCGGCCTAATATAACCGGATACCAGATTCAGCAGCAGGACAACAAAATCAGCCTGCGCGCGATAGAAGAACCGCGAGCGCCAACGCGGTTTCAGAATGTCGTACAAATCTCTCAGCCGTTGTTCACAACCGGCATCAGCCCTGATTATAACACTTCTGACAGGATACCACGGGTGGCTGTTAAAATAAAGCCTGATTCTTTCCAGGTAAATACACATCACTTCATATGATTCATGTACACGTCCGCGTCCAGTAAGAAGACAGCGAATCTGATGCCACCAATAACCACGGCCCCGCCAGTGTCTGTTGCCCTGAGCTTCATCAAGATAAATATCCACCCGGACATCCTGGGCATTAAATGTAACCGGTATGGTATCCTGAGCAACAGAATAACCAAACGGAAGCCATATATAAATATAGTAGGCACCTGCTACCAGCCCGGTAAATTCATAACGACCGGTACCGTCCGTTGAGGCCGAGTCAATTACTTTCCCCAGGGAATCGAGGAGGTCAATGAAAACACCTTCAACAGCTCCCAAGGAATCAGTCACATAGCCATAAATGGAGTTGCCGGTTTCTTCACAGGCATCACCAATACCATCATTATCACTATCAGCCTGGTCGGCATTGGCCAGCGATGGACAGTTGTCACAGGCATCGCCTATGCCATCACTATCGCCATCCGCCTGGTCAGCATTAGCCAGCGACGAACAGTTATCACAGACATCACCTATACCATCACTGTCACCATCAGCCTGGTCGACGTTTGCCAGTGATGGACAGTTGTCACAGGCATCACCAATACTATCACTGTCACCATCTGCCTGATCAGCGTTGGCCAGTGATGGACAGTTGTCACAGGCATCGCCTATGCCATCACTATCGCCATCCACCTGGTCGGCGTTAGCCAGTGAAGGACAGTTGTCACAGGCATCTCCAATACCGTCACTGTCACCATCCGCCTGGTCAGCATTAGCCAGCGAAGGACAATTATCGCAGGCATCTCCAATACCGTCACTGTCACCATCTGCCTGGTCGGCGTTAGCCAGCGAAGGGCAGTTATCACAGACATCACCTATACCATCACTGTCACCATCAGCCTGATCAGCGTTGGCCAGCGAAGGGCAATTATCACAGACATCGCCGATACCGTCACCGTCACCATCAGCCTGGTCGGCGTTAGCCAGCGAAGGGCAGTTATCACAGACATCACCTATACCATCACTGTCACCATCAGCCTGATC
>JAQUSF010000016.1 GCA_028715215.1 Candidatus Zixiibacteriota bacterium | reverse complement strand
CATAACGGGTATCAAACCGGCGGACACAGTTTTAATATGGTATATATAAATGAAAAAGAGAACGATACCATTACGCTGGTTTCACTGTGTGCCGATTCCGCCTGCCATCCCGGGGCGGTAACTTATGATATCAACGGGGCGCAGACGGAAATAGAAGGACTGCTTGAAGACCTCCGCGTTTTGCTTTATGCCGGTGGTTATATCGATGACGAAAACCTGCCTACTTCGGTTAAGGTAAATAAAGAAATAGCCGGGGCGGTTCTTAATTTCCTCCTGATTTATGAAGATCGTTCCAGGGGGATTCACAACTACAAATATATGAAAGGTCTGCTGGAAAGCGCCATCGAGTACATGGAGGGAATCAGTCCTGTAAGCAACGGCAGAAACGGGTCGTTTTCCATGTTTCGTCCAAGAGCCGCTCATTAGTTTAAACAATCGTCATTAAGTGAGCTCTCCTTATCCGGAGAGCTCTTTTATTTTAATATTATTATATGTATTATTTTTGTAACTTATTGAGTTTTAATATAAGTTACTTTATATCTG
Organism: Candidatus Zixiibacteriota bacterium; assembly: GCA_028715215.1. Taxonomy (GTDB): domain Bacteria; phylum Zixibacteria; class MSB-5A5; order GN15; family FEB-12; genus JAFGNW01. The sequence goes on along the minus strand of JAQUSF010000016.1, from coordinate 41,837 downwards.
TCATATTATGACAGCAGGGTAATTCTGTTTTTCCTTGACACTTCCATGACAAATTGATACCTTGATAATAAGTTAGTTAGTGATAATTAACTGGGTGCGGGCATAAAATGGCGGGTAAAAGATTTAATTCTTCTGAGCGTAAAAAGCAAATCATTGAGGCCGCAACTAAACTGTTTTCCGGTTACGGCTATGAAAAAGTGACCATGAGCATGCTCGCAAAAGCCTGCCGGATTACCGAGCCGGCTTTGTATCGCTATTTTTCCTCAAAGAAAAATATATATAATGAAGTTTTGATGTCTTTGGACAGGAAAGTCGATATCTCCTCTTTGGCGGACGGGGTTAAGGCCAGTATCGATATTGAGCTGATCCTTAATGATATTGCCCGGCATATTCTCAAGTGCAACGTGAAAAACAGTGAACTGCCGCGGCTGCTGCTTTTTTCATCATTGGAACATCAGGCTATGGCGCACCAGGTGTTTTCCATCGTGCGTCTGCCTTATATTGAATTATTGGCAAGAGAGCTCAGGCGTTTACGCGAGCAGGAGCTCATAATGAATATCGATCCCGTTATTACGGCTCGCTGTTTTGTCGGCATGTTTATGGATTGTGCCGTAAGCCGGAATCTCTGGGGTAAAATTCAGGGAGAACAATTTAATATTGATGAGATAATAGATAATAACGTGTCCATTTTCGTACGGGGTTTGAAAAAATGACCAATAAAGATTTGATGACGATTTAAAATTATAAGGAGGGTGTGTTGATGAAATGGAAAAAACATGACCGCCGTTCAATGGTCGGGGTTTTCCGGGAGATGTTCCTGGCGGGCATTTCCATTCTTTGTGTATCAACGGTTATAGCCGGTCAGCCGCCGGATGGGGCGGCCCTGGTGGGCAATGAAACCTGTCTGAGCTGTCATGAAGAGATGGGCGAGGCTTTTGAGAAAACCGTTCACGGGGTGGTTTTTTCCGCCGAGGGTACAAAAGGAGCCTTGACCTGTGAGTCATGTCATGGACCGGGTTCGGCCCATGCGGAGGAATCGGACCCCGAACTTATTTTTAATCCCGCCGGGCAAAACCAGTTTGGCGGTCGGGACCTCTGTGTAGCTTGTCATAATACCGCGAACTTCGATAACTGGGCATTTTCCACCCACCATACCGGTGATGTCAACTGTTCCGACTGTCACCGGATACACACTGAAACCGAGATGGCCGTGAAAAAGGCAATCCCGGAATTGTGCTATGATTGTCACAGCGATATCCGGGCCGCTTTCTTTATGCCTTCGCATCATCCCGTAAAAGAGGGGAAGGTCGAGTGTCTGGATTGTCATGGTATTCATGGCGGCGGCGGGCGCCTGACTCAGGATAATAGCGGCCGGGAGCTGTGTTTCAGTTGTCACCCGGAAAAGGAAGGTCCTTTTGTTTATGAACATGCCCCGGTGATGGAGGACTGTAACATCTGTCATACACCCCATGGTTCCGTGGCTAATAACCTTCTTTCACAGAATGAACCGGTGCTCTGTCTTAACTGTCATGCCATGCATTTCCACGCCACTATTGATGGCGTTGAGGGAGCCTTCACGGTGCCGCACAACCCTTCCCGCAACGGTGTTTCGACGGCGGATGGCTGGAAAAAAGGAATGCTGACGAAATGCACCCAGTGTCACAGTGAAATCCACGGCTCGGATATGCCCTCACAGGCAATAAGTACATCGGGCAACGCCCTGACAAGATAGGAGGAGAGTATGAAAAAGTTAATTAGTAATCTGGTCGTTTTCGTGCTCGTCCTCGGTCTTTTCGTTATCCCTGTCAGTGCCGGGGAGGACGAAGCCGTCCAGACTTATTCCGTCTGGGCTGGTTCTCATTATACCGGTTTCGGCGATTATACCAGGAAAGTAGGTGAGTATAATCTCGGCAACGATGAATTTTTGCCGGAACTCAAAGGTTATTACCGTTTCCGTGACGCCACCCGTCTTTTCTCTTTCAAGGCTCATTACTATGACCATAAGAATATCAGCGTCGACGCTAAAGGCACTTTAAGCGACCGTTTCACGGCGGAGCTGTTTTACCGTTCGTTGACGCATCAGCAGGGTCAGGATTTACTGGCTAACCTGGAAACCCGCGAAGCCGGGGGCGCTAAAATTTTGACCCATGAGCTTCGTGATAAAGGCGCCGATTACCACAGTGACCGTTATGAAGCCGGGGCTAAATTCAACTGGCTGGTGTCACGCGATAATAATATCCGTATTATGGCGGCACACCGGAGTGTGCTGCGCCGGGGTGAGGAACAAAAAATTGGCTCAAATCACTGCTACAGCTGTCATATCACCTCCCAATCGGTTAATATTGACAAGCGGACGCATCAGTTCGAAGCTGGTGTGCAGGCCGATGTCGAAAAATTTACTCTGGGCTACCAGTTCGGCTACCGTATTTTCGATTCCAGGGCCTTTGACCCGGCGGTTTATTATGATTCGGCCATGCATCCCACTTTGAACGATCTATCCTACAAGGTTGAATTCCCTTCCCGTTTAAATTATGATGATACCATTCTGGCTTACGGGGCCTATCCGGAGACTGAAAAAATATCGCACAAAATTCGTATGAAGGGAGAAGTGGGCAAAGGTCAGCTGGCCAGTTCATTGACTTTCAATCAGACGACCAATAAGAAAGTCGAGTTGACTTCCGATGCTTGGGCCGGGGTGTTGAATTATGCGGTGCTTCTTTCACCCCGGACGCGATTGGTTGCTAAGGCTTCGGGTACCAGGAAAAGTAACGATGACCCGTTTATCGACTTGAGACCCTGGCGGGAAGGCCGCCCGGCTCCCGTGACCACGCCCTCGTATGTTACCAATTTCGACTTTACAAGGTATTCATCGCTTGACCGTTTCGAGGGTAAAATCTCGGCCGAGGTTATTCACCGTCTGACACCCCGTATAACGCTCGATGTCCTGGCCGGATTTCAATTAATAGACCGTTATGATTATCCCACACTCGATGAAAGTTATCAGACCAAGCGGTTTATCGGCCAGGCTAAAATGCGTTATCGTAAAGGTCTTAAATATGCCAATACTGTTAAGTATCGCTTCGAGAAAACAAGCGACCCGTTCCGTTCTTTCCGGGGTCTTTTCGAGGCTCGTGGTTTTGATGTCCTGGAGCCGGCGGTTACAATTCCTACCGATCCTCCCAGTCGCTTTATTTTTTATTACCAGAGAGAAGCATTACGCTACCAGGATATAACCTCCCTGCCGACCGACTACCATGAATTCGAATTTTCCTCGACGTATAAACCGAACATGAGATACAGCCTGACCGCCGGTATGAAAGGCAAATATGACAAGAACGGCGACCTTGATTCGCTGGATGTCGAGCACCTGACTCTCCAGCCCAACCTGTCATTAACCGTCACCCCGGCACCCCGATGGTCGTTTATGGCTGGCTATACGTTCACCTATAATAAGTCACGGGGTCCGGTAACGGTAGCCCTGTTCGATGGGTGAGCGGGTCATATTTATGTCACCGGTGGTGATACCACGACCTTTACCGCTACTCATTATGGTTCGGAGTATGCAATGAGTGATTATAAGACTAACAGCCATAACATATATCTGACCGGTTCATTTGTACCGACCGACCGGCTGAGCCTGGCCGGCATTATCGGTTTCAACAAATCCAAGGCGGAACTCGAAACCGTAATCATGCCGGATATAACCGGTCGGCTGGACGGAGCGCTGGCGAACCTCGATTTTTCTTTTGACCGGATGCACGAGTATTCCAACCTTGATTATGAAATGTTGACCCTGGCTGTTAACGGTGAGTACCGGCTTTCGCCGCTGGTATTATTAACTGTCGAAGCCGAATACGCTGATTTATCCGATAATACGGGCTATGTATACGGGATTGAAACCGGCTCTTTGGTATTTATTCGCACCGGCATCAGGTTCAGTTTTTAGGAAAGGGAAGTTAAGCAGGTGTAGTGAAAACGGCCGTTTTTTTCTGATAAAAATTCTTTACTGCGGAGCGGTTTTTTTGTATAACTGAATAATGATTGGATGAGGTAATAAAATAGTTTAAAGGATAAAAAGGGGTAACTTACCCGAGGAGCATCTATGTTTAAAAAAACTCTGCCGGCTTTTATTGTGATTTGTTTGCTTTTCTTTTTTGTCGGCATGACCTTGGCTCAGGAAACCGCCAAGGAAGAGAAGAAGGTAAAGTATAGTTATGTGGGGGAAGCCAAGTGCAAAATCTGTCACAAGAAGGACAACACGCACCCTACCTGGGCGGAAACCAAGCATGCCAAAGCCTGGGAAAGTTTAAAACCGGAAGACCAGAAAAAGGAAGAATGTACCGCCTGTCATTCGACCGGAAAGGATGCCGACGGTGTCCTTCTGACCGGGGTGCAGTGTGAAGTATGTCATGGTCCGGGAAGCGAATACCGGAAAAAAAGCATCATGGAAAACCGTGAACTGGCTATTGCCAACGGTCTTTTAATACCCGATGAAAAAACCTGTTTGAAATGCCACAACGAGAAAGTCCCGGAGGAATTCCGCTCCAAGGAACCGTTCGATTATGCCAAGATGAAAACCAAAGGGGTACATGCGATAGCCGCCAAGGAGGAAGTTAAAAAAGAGGCTGAATCGAAGTAATCCGGGTTTATAGAGTTAAAAAGCGCTTTTTCGAAAGCGCTTTTTTTATGGCCATAATTATTTTAGACTAAAGTTGACATCAATAGTTTATTTTTATATGGTCAAAGAAGGACGGTAACTATAATTTGAATTGATGACGAAAGAGTAATATCGCAGGAGGTATGGGATAAATGCAGAGAGAAGGAAAAACTCAGGAGAATCTTATAAGATTATTTTATCTCCTGACGTTAATTATATCGACGATGTTTTTTTCTGAAAGTTTATGGGCAGCCCCGGTCAGTGAGGCGACCGAAGCCTGTCTTTTATGCCATGCTTCGGTAACGCCCGGTATTGTCGCCGACTGGCAAGACAGCCGTCATGCCCAGATTACACCGGGAGAGGCCGTTACTCGTGAAATTCGGGCTCGCCGTATTTCGTTCACCGCCATTCCGGAGGAGCAGGCTGATTTTTCAGTCGGCTGTGCCGAATGTCATACTCTTAATCCCCAAACGCATACCGACAATTTTGACCATAATGATTATCAGGTTCATACAGTCGTTACCCCGCCCGACTGTGCCGTCTGTCACCCCGTCGAAAGCGAGCAGTACGGGGAGAATCTGATGGCGTATGCCTACGTCAACCTTCATGAAAACGAACTTTACCAGACTATGATAACTGCGGTAAACGGTCTGCAGCGGTTTATAAATAACGTTATTATCCTTGAAACCCCGGACAATATCGTAAACGGGCAATCGTGCTTTTTCTGTCATGGTACCGAGGTGACGGTTACCGGTCAGGAAAGACGTAACACCGAGCTGGGCGAGATGGATTTCCCGATTCTTTCGGGCTGGCCCAACACTGGCGTCGGGCGCTTGAATCCGGATGAATCCCGGGGTTCCTGTTCCTCGTGTCATCCCCGGCACCGGTTTTCCATTGAAGTAGCCAGGAAACCTTATACCTGTTCGGAATGTCACAAGGGTCCCGATGTCCCGGCGGCGAAAGTATATGAAGTCAGCAAGCATGGAAATATCTTTAATTCCTTCTCGGAAAAATGGGATTTCAACAATGTCCCCTGGGTGGTAGGAAATGATTTTACCGCTCCGACCTGTGCTGTGTGCCATGTCAGCCTGGTGGTCAATGCGGAAGGCGCGGTCGTTTCGGAACGGAGCCATAAAATGAACGACCGCCTGGCGTTGAGGTTATTCGGACTCATATATGCCCATCCTCACCCGGTTTCGGCTAATACGACTCTCATCACCAACCAGGATGGTTTGCCCTTGCCGACCGAGCTGACCGGTGAATCCGTAATGGAGTACCTGATTGACACCACGGAACAGGAAAAGAGGACGGCGGCAATGAAAAAGATATGCTTGGCCTGTCACGGTTCCCAGTGGGTGGCGGGGCATTTCGAAGGTCTGAACCGCACGATTGAAGAAACCAATACTATGACTTTAACCGCTACGCGGATAGTAGTCAGTGCCTGGCGGGAAAACCTGGCTATGGGACGGCCGCAGGGAGACAATATCTTTGACGAGGCGATTGAGAAGATGTGGGTGGAACAATGGCTGTTCTATGCCAATTCCACCCGTTTTGCCGCCGCCATGGTCGGTGCTGATTACGGTGTTTTCGCCAATGGCCGCTGGTACTTATCCAAAAATATCCAGATGATGAATGACTGGCTTAAATTAAGACGGTCGCTTAAAAAGTAAACTTCGCCGGGAAGTCAGTCATGTATTTACAACTGTAACCGAAGATTTCCAATCGGATAATAAGAAATTACTAAATATAAAGATTATAAAACTGGCGTATCCGGAAACCGTTATTTTACACCATAGGCCTTGTACAAAAAGAAAATTCTCGCGATAGACGTGGCGAGTTCATTCTGAAAAAGAGACACGCGTCCCGGCTCATCAAGCTGTTAATATACCGGTTAGAAGCTCAGCTGTCATTTTCCCGGGTAGTCTCCTGAGGTTCCATTTCGAACTCGGCAGGGTGTTCATGCTTGTACATTTCAACCGGCATTTTCCCCGTCAGCCAGGAGGGATTCATCGGGTAAACACCGGGGCTGAAAATAGTCGAATAAAAATGCCAGATAAGGATCGCCAGGAAAGCCAGCCAGGCTTCATAATAATGCACCACCAGCATGATGTCAAGGAAGCCTTTGGGAAACCAGTTGACCGCGATATCGTCGAACCACAAAAAGAAACCGCTGATAATCATCACGACCGTTCCCCAGACGAGAGCCCAGTATTCGGCTTTTTCGACATAGCTGAAGCGTCCGAAGAGGGGTTTATCCTTTTTTAAGTCGAGATTGTGAAGGATGGTTTGCAGGAAATGGGCGAAATCTTCTTTTCGGGGCCAGATGTCCTTCAAGAATTTTTGGCCGCGCAAGGTAAACAGGTAGGCGACATGCCAGATAACGGTAATGATAAAAACGACCGCTGCCACCCGATGGATTATGCCGCGTAAGGCAAAGCCGCCTTCCCTGCCGAAGAGAAGGTTCACCCACCAGGCGTCGGAATAACGTAACGCAAACCCGGTTATAACCAAAACCAAGAAAGAAATCATCAAAAAGGTGTGTTGCCAGACCTCGTTTAGATTCATCCGCTGCCGCTGTTCTTTATTCAGGACATTCTTTATTTGTTTACGCAGGTCGATGAGCCAGTGAATAACCATCGCCCCGATAATCAGAATGATGGCGGTGATATAAATCTGCTGGATGACCCGGGCGGCCGTTGTCTGGGATATGCCGGGGGTGCCGTGAATGGGAGTCTGTGCCAGTTCGGTTGAGATACCCGGGTGACATTCGCCGCAGGTGGTTTGGAGGTTTTCCGGGTGAACGGATGAAGCCGGGTTGGTGGAGGGCAGGATGCGGTGCGCACCATGACAGGAAGCACAGTTGGCCACGGTCAGGTCGCCGGCGCGGCTTTTCAAGCCATGATAGCTGTCCACCCAGGACTGGAACCGACCGGACGGGATGCCGTATTTTTCATTAAGACGGGCGGACTCGTGGCAGGGGGAACAGGTAGCCTCGGCAACCCGGGAGGGACTGACGCGGGAAAGGGGATCCCGGGGAGAGATAATACCGTGCTCGCCGTGACAATCAGTGCAGACCGGGGAATCGGTTTCGCCGCGGGCAACGAGCTTTCCATGGATACCTTCCCAGTAATCATTCTCGATATTCTTATGACACTTGCCGCATGTTTTAGGAATATTGAAATGGTTAATGGGTGATTCGGGGTCACCCGGTCCCAGAATGCGGTGCGCCGTACCGCCGGCGGAATGACAATCATTGCAGGTAGCCGCAACGTAAACACCACCCAGGGAAGCTTTACCATGAACACTGCTTTTATATACTTCAACGGCCCGGTCATAGAGAATTTCATGCTTTCTGGTCAGGTTGATATCTTCGTGACATCGACCGCAGGTTTCGGGCATGCTCAGGGGATTGACTCGTGAATTTTTATCATTGGGCGAGCGAATGTCGTGTTTGCCGTGACAGTCGACACAGGTCGGGATATCCTCACCGGTGACAACCGATACGCGACCATGTTTCTGATAAGTTGCAGTAGCGTCATCATGGCAGATCCCGCAATCGACCGGAGACAGCTTTTCGTCATGCGGCAAGTCGCTTATACCGGTATGGCAGTCGGTACATTCCATATCCTGGTGAATGGACAGTGTCAGGGCGCTGTCATAAGTGGGTGCCTCCTCGTTCGTTGCCCGGTCATGACACGCCAGGCAGTCCTGGGGATCGATTGCCGAAATTCCGGGACTTGTTAATATAAATATCACACTTACAAGGTATAAAACCTGAAATACGCCGGGATAATGGGAATTTATTTTTTTATTGTAATCATCCTGCTGAAGTGGATTCTGGTTCATAGCTGTTTACTTTTGCCCCTTTGTTAAAATAATCCCTTGAGAATCAATGAATCATATTTTCCCACCAGCTAATATTTATACAATTATAACAATTCTTTGAAATGAAGGCAATGAAAATGAGATTTTTTATTAAAGTTTTCTATCTTTTAGAAGCGCACGGTTTCTACGAGCTGATTGCAGACAGCCATCCCCTGAGCCGCTTTTTCAGAATCTCAGATTAAAGGTGGTCCTTTCGTTGGGTACCGAATGGAATGAGATATTCCCTTTATGAAGCCGCATTATCTGGCGCGACAGGTTCAAGCCGATGCCGGAACCGGTTTTTTTGGTTGTGAAAAAGGGTGTGAAAATGCGGTCTTTGGCATCATCGCTGATACCCGTACCATTATCGGTTACGCTTATAATCACACGGTCCTGCTCATTAAGGTAAGACTGGAGGTCAATTTTTTTATCATTGACGTCGGGGCGGTTTTCCAAAGCCTGAATGGCGTTTAAAAGTAAATTAATCAGAACCTGCTCGATTAAATCCGGGTCGGTGGTCACTTCCAGGGAGGCCGGTTCGACAGCCACAGTCAAACGGATATCGTTCTTTTCGATCTGCTCCTTCATCAGGGAAAGTACCCGGCTGAAGAGGTTGGAAACAGGGATGATTTGAAAATCAGGGACGGGGATACGGGTCAGGGAACGGTAAGCGTCAATAAAATGTAAAAGTCCCTGGCTTCTTTTTTCGATGGTCACCACAGCCTCGCGGATATCATTTTTCATATCGGGACTTACCGCATCGATTCGGCCATCCGTCGACAATTCGGTTTGAGCCATCATATCCCTGATGGTTGACGCCAGGGAAGCAATCGGCGTCACCGAGTTCATGATTTCATGCGTCAATACCCTGATGAGTTTCTGCCAGGCGGCCATTTCCTGTTCCGCCAGTTCGCTTTCGATATTCTGCATGGAAACCAGGGTGATAGAACGCTGGCGCATTTTAAATTCCGTGGGATAAACCGAAAGAGTCATGGTTTCACCTTCGGATTCGATTTTTACCAGGACTTTTTCCGATGGCGACAGTTTGCGAAGAGCTTCATAAAACGGCGGTGCCGAAACTGCCAGCGAGCTGATATTTTTCAGGTGAGTGATTTTCAGCAGGCGCTTGGCGGCGGTATTGATAAGGTCCACCTCGCCGTTCTGGTCGAACGATAGAATTCCCAGCCCGATATGCTGGACCACCGTCTGCAGATAACGGTATTGTTCTTCCTTTTCGGTACGGGTTCTCTGAAATTCCGAAAGGACTTCGCTAAAAGCCTGGTTGAGAACTTGAAAGCTCTTTCCTTTGAGGCTTCCGGAAAAACTGAAAGTGAAATCCGAGTACTTGATAGAGGATAAAAAACGGGTCAGGTCGCGGTTGGTTTTTTCCACGAAATAGATGAGGGCGAATATTTGAATCAGTATAGTCAGTCCCACTATAAAACTGGTGACGTAGAGTGAAGTATACAGGAGTAAATGGACAAACAGAAAAATAGAAAGCGCCAGGATAATAACCCGGATAAGGCAATTAATACGAAAATTTTTATAAATCATATTTTTGCATACGCCGGTACAGGGAAGTTCGGGTCAGGCCCAGTTCCCGGGCCGCCTGAGAAACGTTGCCCTTGTATTTGAGAAGGGCTTTTTTTATGACCGCTTTTTCCACGTCGTCGAGATTATATTGCTCCAGGATCAATTCTTCCTTGCGGGTTCGGGGCGCACTCAGGAAGAAATCCTTGGGTCTGAGGATGTCATCATCGCACATGATCACTGCCCGCTCAACGGCGTGCTGAAGTTCGCGCACATTGCCCGGCCAGGAATATTTTTCAAGCCGGGCGATAGTGGCAGTATGAATCCGGTTTATATCCTTGTTGTATTTCTTGCGGTAAATTTTAAGAAAATGTTTGACCAGCAGGGATATGTCGCCGGGGCGTTCCCGTAAAGAAGGCAGTTTTATTTCCACTGTATTAATGCGATATAACAAATCCTGGCGGAAACGGTTGTTATCGACCATTTCATATATGGGCATGTTAGTGGCGCATATCAGCCGGATATCAATCGGGATGGCTTTATTCGAGCCGACACGGGTCACCGCCCGGTTTTCGAGAACCGCCAGAAGTTTAGCCTGCAAAGACAGGTGGAGGTTGCCGATTTCGTCGAGAAAGAGAGTGCCCCCTCGAGCCGTCTCGAAACGCCCGATACGGTCTTCGCGGGCGTCGGTAAACGCTCCCTTGACGTGGCCGAAAAGCTCACTTTCGAAAAGAGTTTCAGTGATAGCGCCCATGTCAACCGCAATAAAGACATTGTCATGGCGCAGTGATTTCCGGTGGATTTCCCGGGCTATGAGTTCCTTGCCGGTGCCGTTCTCACCGAGGATGAGGATGTTGGCATCGGTTTGAGCGACTTTGCCGATATCCTCGAATATCTGCCGCATGGCATCGGAGTCACCGATGATATTCAGGAACTTCTGGTCGAGGTCGGTGGCCAGTTGTTTCTCGCGTGATTTGAGGGTAGATATTTCGGTTTGAGAACGGCGCAGTTTAATACCGGCGGAGACGGTGGCTAAAAGTTTTTCGTTCTGCCAGGGTTTTAAGACAAAATCCGCGGCGCCCTGCTTGATCGCCTGTACCGCCATCTCTACGTCACCATAGGCGGTAATCATGATCACCACGGCCAATGGATCGATATTCAGAATCCGGTCGAGCCAGTAAAAGCCTTCCTGGCCGCTGGATACATCAGTTTTAAAATTCATATCAAGCAGGATAAGGTCATAACTTTCACTGGCCATAAGAGTCGGAATTTTATCAGGATTGTTTTCGGTGTGTACCAGCTGGGCGTGTTGTTTTAAAAGAAGGTGGGCAGCCTGGAGAACATCGTTATCGTCATCGACCACAAGAATCTTGCTGTTTTTTTCATTCATAAGATTTTCCTGAATATATTACCGGCAATCTAAATCTGCCGGGTTAAAATTTAAAGTTATTTTTCCATAAAAAGTTACCTGTTTGAGTTACTTGAATGTACGATAGTGAACACTAATTGTTTCATTAGCGGACACTTGAATAGTATAATATACCCCCCAAGTTATTATCTATCAAGTAATTGAAGTTAATGGCATTGGAATTGCTCGTAGAATTAAAATATACGAGAAAAGCGAAACATGGGACTTATATTTACCATATATCGAAATAAAGAGAATCAAAAATGGATAGAAAAATAGAGAAAAAGAAATGGACCCCAAGAAGGGTTATATGGCTGTCTGGTGGTGTGGCTCTGGTCGTGCTAATCGTTTACAGTCTTCTTTCGACAACTCGCGGTTCCACCCTGCGGATTGAATCCGAACGCCTGACAATTTCCGAAGTCACGCGGGCGGAATTCCAGGAGTACATTACCCAGACCGGCACAGTTTCCCCCAAGCGAACGCATTATCTGGATGCCACTCAGGGGGGAAAAGTGGTCGAGGTGTTCCTTGAAAACGGCAGTTTTGTAAAAGCCGGGGATAAAATTCTTCAGCTTGATAATACCGATTTGCATCTTGATATCATGTACCGTGAAGCCCAGTTATTCGAACAGATTAATAATTTACGCAATACCCGGTTGGCCATGGAGCAGAACAGCCTGGCGTTACGGGGCAACTTGCTTGAAATTGACCATCAGATAGCCAATACCCAGAGGGTTTATGAACAATCACTGAAACTGCTCGAAAAGAAACTGATTTCTCAAAATGATTTTGAACAGGCTCAGGAAAATTATGAATACTGGACGAAGAAAAAAGAATTGACGCTGGAAACCCAGCGGCAGGATTCAATCCTTCGCACCATCCAGCTGGAGCAGCTGGAGGTTTCCGTCCAGCGGATGCAGGCCAATCTCGAGGTGGTCAAGATGAAACTTGAAGACCTGATTATCAGGGCACCCATTGACGGACAGCTGACCTCGCTGGATGCCGAGGTGGGGGAATTAAAAGCGCGCGGGGAACGACTGGGTCAGATTGACGTTCTGGACAGCTTTAAAATCCAGGCGGCGGTCGATGAATATTACATTTCCCGGGTCAGCACGGGTCAGAAGGCGACAGCGGAGATCAGTAGTAAGAGCTATCAACTCATTGTTAAAAGGGTATATACCGAAGTCCGCGACGGCCGCTTTTTGATTGACCTTGATTTTGAAGGCTGGGTGCCGGAGGGTATTCGCCGCGGGCAGTCGATTCAGGTACGTTTAATGCTCGGGGATCTGGCTCAGGCGGTACTGCTTCCTCGCGGCGGTTTCTATCAAAAGACCGGCGGTAACTGGATTTATGTGCTTGATGAATCCAAACAATTCGCCACCAAACGGAAAATTTCAATTGGCCGGTACAATCCGCATGTTTATGAAGTGCTTGAAGGTCTGCAGCCCGGAGAACGGTGTATTACTTCATCTTATGACAATTTCGAGGATTTCGACAGAATTGTCTTCAGTGACAAATAAGAAAATAAATAATTTTATGTAATAAGCGGAGTTTATTTTATGATTCGAACGGTTAATCTCAAGAAACTTTATACTACCGACGAGGTGGAGACAACGGCGCTCAATAATGTCAACCTGGAAATAAAGGAAGGTGAGTTTGTCTCTATCATGGGTCCGTCGGGGTGCGGCAAATCGACCCTTTTGAACCTTCTGGGTCTTCTGGATAATCCTTCCGAGGGGGAATATTATTTCATGGATGAGCAGGTTTCGCAATATTCGGAACGTAAGCGAGCCCTGGTTCGCAAGGGAAGTATCGGATTTGTTTTTCAAAGTTTCAATCTTATCGACGAATTGACAGTTTTTGAAAATGTCGAGTTGCCGCTTCTGTATCTCGGGGTGTCAAGTTCGGAACGGAAAAAACGGGTCGAGGAGGTACTGGAGCAGATGCAGATAATGGCGCGGCGCAACCATTTTCCTCAGCAGCTATCGGGCGGGCAGCAGCAACGTGTCGCCGTGGCACGGGCGGTCGTTGCCCGTCCAAAAGTAATTCTGGCCGACGAGCCAACCGGAAACCTTGATTCCAAACACGGTGACGAAGTCATGGACCTTCTGAGTCAGCTGAACGAAGCCGGGACAACGATTGTCATGGTGACCCATTCCCCGGCTTATGCCGAACGGGGTCAGAGAATTGTTCACCTGTTTGACGGTCATGTCGTCACGGAGAATATCAAGGAAAAATTCCATGTTTGAGAAAACTGAGATTTCAACGAGTTTGATTTGGAGGTTTATAAAGCCATTATAAACCGAGTAAGGTATGCGTGAAGTAGTGATTCAAATTCCGACGCTGGAAGCCGAGCAGAATATTGAAATTGACGTCAGGATAAACGGTCGCAAGCGCACCATCAAATACCGGGTGGAGATTGTCGATTGGGAAGAAAATCCGCAACCGCCAGAGGAAAAAATTGAGGTTCTTCGACACATTATCAAAGAACATGAAAAAGGCTGGGAATTGATACAAATAGGTGCACCCACGAAAGGTAATGTCCCTATCATGTTCCGGCAGAGAGCAGAGCAACCGGTTCAAGAGTGAAAAAATAGTGGTTATGAAAAACTAATAAATATTAAGAGTATAGCTCAATGTTAAAAAATTATATGATCATTGCCTTAAGAAATATTCTTAAATACAAAGGTTATAATGGCGAATTTGTGTGCCTGGCCGCTGGCTTACCTGTTTTTACATCGATGGTTGATGAATTTTGCTTATCGCACGACTATTGACTGGTATGTGTTTATACTGTCAGGAGTTGTAACGGTCATCATTGCTTTTCTGACAATCAGTATACAAGCCATTAAAGCCGCATTGACTGACCCGATCAAAGCTTTGCGAAACGAGTAAAAGTTATGTGTGAGTGGTCATGATAAAAAATTATTTTAAAGTAGCCTTAAGAAATTTGATAAGGCATAAGAGCTTCTCTCTGATAAACATCGCCGGACTGGCGGTAGGGATGGCTTTATGTCTTATGATTCTGGTTTATATTCGCTATGAATTGAGTTATGACCGTTTTCATAAAGATGCAGATGATATTTATCGCGTGATACTAGAAAATAATTTTTTCGAGCATAGCGACAGCCTTTTTCTCAATATCGCTCCCTTGCCTTTGGCTGAAGCGATGAAAGAAGACTTCCCGGAAATCAGCGCTGTGGCGCAGTTCGGCGATGAGGGTCAATCGTTAATAAGGTATCAGGATAAGGCTTTATTTGATAATAGAGTCTTTTATGTAGAACCGTCTTTTTTCGACGTTTTCAGCTTCCCTTTTTTGGCGGGTAATCCGGAAGTTCTGGAAAAACCTTATCGAGCGGTAATTACCAGAAAAACGGCTCAGAAGATATTCGGTGACGATAATCCCATCGGAAAATCGGTCAGATACGGAAGTGTCTTCGACCTTGAAATTAGCGGAATTCTCGATGACATCCCGATTAATTCTCACATGAATTTCGATTTTCTGGTATCGATGGAAACGCGGCGTGATTACTGGCATGAGAACGTTACCGGCGGTGGTATGATAAGTCTACGCGGTGTGGGTGATTGGGGTATACTGTCGGGGAAGACATATTTCAAATTGAGAAAAGACTGCGACTTTAATGCTTTCGAGAAAAAATTTCAATCCTGGATCGACGGAAAATACACCGAGGTAAAATTTATGAAATTTATCCTTCAGCCCATGACGGATATCCACCTTCAGGGCCGGGGAGGTTTCGAGCTGGAAAACAACAGCGATCTTCGGTATGTCATATTCGTGTCGGTGATGGCGCTTTTAATACTGGTAATTTCCATTTTCAATTATATGAATTTATCGACGGCGAGATCAACCAGCCGGATGAAGGAAGTCGGTGTCAGAAAAATTCTGGGAGCCAAACGGTTTGGTCTAATCAGACAATTCCTGGGTGAATCGATTTTCCTTACCTTGTTCACTCTTCTTCTGTCAGTGGCTCTGGTGGAATTGGGTCTGCCGTATTTCAATGATTTAGTAGGCATCGAACTCGATTTTAATCCGCTTGCTGATGTTTATCAAATGTCGGTTTTAATCGGTTTGGCTCTGGTGGTGGGTTTGCTGGCCGGTGTTTATCCGGCCCTTTTCATTTCGTCTTATAAAGCCCTGGATATTATGAGCGGTAATCCTGTCGGAGTCAACAGAAAACCCTCCTTTTTCCGCAATGGTCTGGTACTAAGTCAGAATGTTATCGCTATAGGACTGATAATCTGTACGGCGGTCGTTTACCAGCAGCTTACTTTTATCGGCGGCAAGGACAAGGGCTATGAAACCAAGAATATCATAGCTGTGCCCGCCAGGGGTTTCCGAATGTCAAAAGACCTCTCTTCATTCACTGAAAAGTTACTCAATCATCCTGGAATTCTGGACATTACCCGCTCTTTAACTTATCCCTTTGAAGAAGGAGGAGGGGCTACGCATATCTGGTATGAGGGAATGAACGCAAGTGACCCCACCCCGTTCTTCGTGTGGACAAAAGTCGATTATAATTTTCTTGATTTTTATAATATTGAACTTCTTGAAGGTCGTAATTTTTCAAGGGATTTCCCCAGTGACAGCAAGAATGCGTATCTTCTTAACGAAGCCGCCCTGAAAGCTCTGGGCTGGGAAACGGCAGTAGGCAAAAATTTCGGTATTTGTGAAAGAGACAAGGGCAAGGTTATCGGCGTGATAAAAGATTTTCATTTTAATTCTCTCCATGAATCGGTTCAACCGTTGGCCGTTAAATTGTCTTCCAATGAATTATATTCCATGTCGATTAAAGTCGAGCCGGATAATTTATCGAATACGCTTGAATATATCAGAAATACCTGGAAGGAGTGTTCGGTTGTCCCCTTCAATTATTTTATGTTTGAGGATCGTATTGCCGAAATGTATCGTTCGGAACAGAATTTAAAAACAATATTTACATATACCACGATTATTGCTCTGTTCCTGGCCTGTCTGGGCCTTTTAGGTCTGGCTTCTTATACGGCTGAGAGAAGAACCAGGGAAATTGGTATCCGGAAGGTTTTTGGAGCCACGGTCACCTCATTGTCTTTAATGTTGTCCCGGCAGTACACGAAATGGGTGCTGCTGGCTAACATGGTTGCCTGGCCCCTGGCTTATTATGGTATGAACCGGTGGCTGGAAACATATTCTTACCGTATTCAATTATCCTGGTATATCTTTGTTTTATCGGGGGCAGTGGCTCTGCTTATAGCAGTGTTAACAGTGGCATTTCAATCTATAAAATCGGCATTGACCAACCCGGTGGAAGTTTTAAGGCATGAATAGTTATCTTGAGGATCTTATAAATGTTAAGAAATTATTTAAAATTCGCCTTGCGAAACATCAAAAGGAATAAGGGTTATTCATCAATTAATATTGCAGGACTGGCTATTGGAATGGCTTGTTGCATTCTGATCACCATGTGGGTCCTGGAGGAACTGAGTTTTGACAGGTATCACGAAAATGCTGAACGCATTTACCGGGTTGGCCATGAGTTGACTATAGGCGGAATCAGTCGCACGGCGCCCCTGGTCAGTTTGCCGATGGCTCCGGCTATGGTCAGCGAATATCCCGAAGTTGTCAATGCTGTCAGATTTTCCAAATCAGGTCGAACTTCCGTTCGATACGGCGATAAAGTTTTTTACGAAGAAGGAATCCTGTTTGCAGACAATTCCGTTTTCGATATATTCTCTTTTCCGCTGGTCGAAGGTGACCCCGGCAAGGCACTGACCGCTCCTCTGACAGCAGTTTTATGTGAAACCATAGCGCGTAAATATTTCGGCGATGAAAATCCAATAGGCAAAACACTCCTTTGCAACGACAATAGAAATTTTACTATTACCGGGGTGGTCAAAGATGTCCCGCGTAATTCACATTTTACATTCGATATTCTCTGTTCGTATGAAACCCTGGTCAAAGAAGAAGCCTGGCGGTCGGAATGGGGGAATATTGTTGACTATGCCTATATTCTTCTTGAAAAAAATAACGATTACCGGGCGCTTGAAGCTAAATTGCCCGCCTTAATCGATAAAAACTTTGGCGAACAGTTGCAACAAATAGGCGTCAGCATCAAACTGTTCCTTCAGCCATTGACTTCCATTCATCTTAATTCCCATATGATGGGTGAGCTGGCTGGCAACGGTAATATTGATTATGTGTACCTGTTTTCGGGAATTGCTGTTTTCATTCTTTTGATTGCCTGCGTCAATTTCATCAACCTGGCCACCGCCCGGGCACTGGGTCGCGCCAAAGAAGTCGGCATGCGTAAAACATTCGGGGCGGTGAGAAGCAAATTAATCAGGCAGTTTATTGGTGAATCGATATTGTTCAGCCTGCTGGCGGTCATTCTGGCACTGTTACTTTTGGAATTATTTTTACCATTATTTGGCAGCATCACCGGCCGTGAATTGAGTGTAAGTTTCTGGCAATTGCCCTGGTTTATTCCCGGTCTTCTGGTCTTGGTGTTGCTGGTCGGTCTGGCGGCGGGCAGTTATCCGGCATTCTACCTGTCTTCGTTCCGGCCAATCAAGGTATTGAAGGGTGATTTGAAATCCGGCCGTACCAATGCTCGCTTCAGAAGTGTCCTGGTTATCTTTCAATTTACTTTTTCCATTACCCTTATTGCCGGCACAATTATCGTTTACAATCAGCTTAACTACGTACGTTCGGTCGATCTTGGTTTTCAACAGGAGCAGGTGGTGGTGATTCCCAATATGAATAGATTCCGATTAAGTCAGCAGGAGTCATTAAAGAACGAGCTTTCCGGTCTGGCTGGCGTGGTTGATGTCGCTTTATCCTCAGGGGTGCCGGGCCGGGGAGGCAGCATGCAGAGTTTCCTGCCGGAGGGTTTTTCGGAAGATCAGAGCCAGTTGATAGCAGTGATGAAAATTGACGAGCGTTATCTCCCAGCCATGGGTATCGAGCTGGTTTCAGGCAGGAATTTCTCGAAAGCAATAGCCACCGACAGTGTTGAGTCAGTCATAATTAACGAAACCGCTGCCGCCAAGTTTGGCTGGGATGAGGCGATAGGTAAAATTATCAAGCAAACCAACCCGGAGTCAGAAGAAGGGGGATACCTTTCCAATACAGTGATAGGGGTTGTCAAAGATTTTCACCTCAGCTCGCTTCATGAACCTGTAGAACCTCTTATTATCGTTAATAAGTATGAGCCGTTTCTTGAAACCATCAGATTCTTATCGATACGCCTGGAGCCTGGCAATATCAGAAACACCATGGATTTGATTGCAAACCGCTGGTCAAACTTTAATTCGAATCTTCCCTTTGATTATTTTTTCCTGGACGAATCATTTGCCAAACAGTACCGTCATGATGAACAATTGGGTAATCTGGTACTATCATTTAGTTTACTGGCGGTTCTGATAGGCTGTCTGGGTCTGCTGGGTTTATCCTCATTCACTGCCGAACAGCGCACCCGGGAAATAGCTGTTCGCAAGGTACTCGGAGCGTCAATAGTCGGCATTGTGAGATTAATGTTAAGAGAATTTATCTTCCTGGTGCTTCTTGCCAATGTATTTGCCTGGCCTCTGGCATACTTAATCATGAAACGCTGGCTGGAGAGTTTCGCCTATCATGTTGATATCGGGATGGGAGTATTCGTACTGACGGCCTTGATTTCAATGGTTATTGCCGTTATAACCGTGGGTTATCAGGCTGTCAAAACGGCGATTCTCAATCCGGTTGAAGCACTAAGACATGAATGAAAGGTTTTAAATGTTAAATAATTATTTAAAAATTGCATTAAGGAACATATGTAAACATAAGGGTTATACCGTCATTAATATCACCGGCTTGACGATAGGTCTGATGGTCTGTATGCTAATTGTGCTATGGGTAATCGATGAGTTGAGCTATGACCGATTTCATTCCAATGGCGATAATGCTTTTTTGATGGTAAGTACCCAACAGCTTAATACCGGACAGCAGGTCGTCAATACCCAGCAGGCACCACTGGCACCGACGTTGCAAGAAAACATTCCCGAAATAATAAATTATGTCAGGTATTTCGCTTGCTATATGCCAATTTCCTATCAGAACAAGTCTTTTAATGAACAACTTTGCCTGACCGACCCTTCATATTTCAGTATCTTTTCTTTTCCGCTGATTGAGGGCGACATTGCAAAAGTCTTAGTCGATCCTCATTCGATTGTTATTTCTGAAAAAATAGCACAAAAATATTTCGGTGATGAAAAAGCTCTGGGACAAGTGCTGACAATAAATAATCAAACATACCTCACTGTCACCGGAGTGATGAAGAATATTCCCGATAACTCCACTCTTCAATTCGAAGTTGTTGTTCCTTTCGCCTTGCTTCTGGAATACGGCGAAAATATTAACGAATGGAAAGGCGCTGATTATTATACCTATTTTCTTTTTAAAAAAGATGCTGACATTGCAACTATAAATGAAAAATTTCAAAACTTGTCGAGCAATATATACAAACAGAGGACGGGGAAGGATATCTATCCCTATACTATATCCCTGGTGCCTTTGACAGCTTTGCACCTGCAGGGTTTTGGATACGGTGGAGGAAGTATCCAGTCTGTGTATATCATGATAGCTGTTGCCGTGATAATTCTTTTAATTGCCTGTATGAATTTTATTAATATAACGACTGCCCGCTCAGCTGGACGAGCAAAAGAAATTGGCCTGCGCAAAGTAGTCGGCGCCAGCCGAGCCGATTTAATCAGACAACTCCTGGGTGAAGCAGTGCTCCTTGCTCTGGGTGCTTTTATTCTGGCGCTGGTAGGGGTTGAACTGGTTTTACCCGTTTTCAATGATATCGCCCAAAAAAGCTTGAGTATAAGTCTGATTGATTGGAAGTTGATTTTGAGTCTACTGATGCTGATGGTCATAACCGGTATCCTGTCAGGAGGCTATACCGCTTTTTACATTTCGGGTTTTCAACCGGTAAAAGTTTTAAAAGGTATCTTTACATCTGGTCGTGGAGGTATGCGGTTTCGACGAATATTGGTTGTGGTGCAATTTACACTTTCGGTAGGTATTACTATTTGTACTCTTGTACTCTTTCAGCAAATCGAATATATCAAAAACAAGAACCTCGGCTACGATAAAAACAACGTTCTCTGTCTGAGACCTACCGGAGGAGTTGCGGAACACTATGATTCCTTTAAAGAGCAAGTGTTACAGTATCCAGATGTTCTGGATGTCACCTCCTCCAACCAGAATCTGGTTCACATTAACAGTACTATTGGTAATAACTGGAGCTGGGAAGGTCGGGACCCCAATCAAAAACTTGTGATTCATTTTGACTGGGTGTCTTATGATTATGCCAAGACAATGAAGATGGAAATGCTCGAGGGTCGGTTTTATTCTCCCGAATTTCCATCGGATACATTGGAAGGTCTGATTTTGAACGAATCACTGGTTCGTCTGGCGGGTATAGAAAATCCCATTGGTAAAAAATTCAGTTACTGGGGAAGGGAACGGAAAATTATTGGAGTCGTAAAAGATTTTCATCTGGAACCTTTGTATGAAAGTCTGAAACCAATGATATTGATTTATTCGTCTGACCGCCAGAATATATATATTCGGATAGATCCGGATTACATGACGCTTGCCCTGAGTCACATTAAACAGGTTTATGAAAAATTTGAACCTAATGGACATTCTAATTGTTACTTTTTGAATGAAGCTTTCAATCAATACTACGTAGACGACACGCGCTTGTTAACCATATTTAAGTATG
Organism: Candidatus Zixiibacteriota bacterium; assembly: GCA_028715215.1. Classification (GTDB taxonomy): domain Bacteria; phylum Zixibacteria; class MSB-5A5; order GN15; family FEB-12; genus JAFGNW01. Next base: position 20,611 of record JAQUSF010000016.1, on the reverse strand, counting down.
CTTCCTTTTTGACAATTATTGTTTCCTGTCTGGGCCTTTTTGGTTTGGTTACCTATATGACCGAGCATCGTACCAGAGAAATTGGTATTCGCAAGGTGCTTGGTTCATCCGTTATGGGGATTATAAAATTAATTTCAAAAGAATTTATATTGCATGTAATCATAGCCAATGTAGTTGCATGGCCATTAGCTTTTTTAATGATGAACTACTTGTTACAAAAATTCGCTTATCGAGAAAATATTGATATTACCGTTTTCATTGCTGCGAGCTTCTTGTTTTTAGTGATTACTATAAGTACGGTCGGTTATCAGGCGGTTAAGGCGGCTCTAACCAAACCGGTCAAAGCTTTAAGGTATGAATAGTACTTGGAGGTTTTGAGAATGTTAAACAATTATTTAAAAATTGCAATAAGGAACCTGCTCAAGCACAAAGGGTATTCGTTCATCAATATTGCCGGGCTGGCGGTCGGTCTGGCTTGTGGCTTCTATATCCTTTATTATATCCAGTTTGAATTAAGTTATGACCGCTATCAAAAAGATTATGAACGCATCTATCGGATTTGCCAGCATAAAGTGACCGAATCCCGTGATGAACGCTTTGCCGGTTGCAGCGATATGGTGGCTCCGACTATAAAACAAAACTTCATTGAAGCGGAAAAAGTTGCTCGCGTGGCTTTATCGCGGGCTTATACCGTAAGATACCAGGAGCGGGTATTTTTTGAGGATAAAATTAATGCCGCTGACCCGGATGTCTTCGATATTTTTAATATCAATTTTATCGAAGGTGATCCGCTGACAGCATTGAACCGTCCGGGTACGGCGGTTTTGACAAAGGAAATGGCTGTCAAGTATTTCGGTGATGAAAATCCGTACGGGAAAACTATTAATATCATTCAACCTTTTACCACTACTGGTATAGGAAATTATGAAATAACCGGGGTCATTGAAAATCCACCCGATAATACACACTGGCATTATGGTATTATCAGTTCATTTATAACGATCGAAAATGAGGAATGGATGCACCGCTGGGACGGAAGCTCCATTCCCACTTATGTCAAGCTGGCACCCGGTTATTCGGTTGAAGATTTCGAAAACAGAATAAGTAAGTTGCCTTCTCAATATATCGGCGAACAATTAAAAGAAAAGAAAACCAATCTGACACTTTTTTTACAACCTCTTAAAAATATTCATTTATATTCAAATTTAACATGGGAGATGGAACCCTCAGGTAATCCCTTATACCTGTATATTTTCTCAGGCGTTGGCGTATTGATATTATTGATAGCCTGCATGAATTTTATGAACTTAACCACCGCGCGGGCGGCTAACCGCGCCGGTGAAGTCGGCATACGCAAGGTTGTCGGAGCACATCGTCATAACCTCTTCTGGCAATTTATGGGTGAGTCGGTAATTATCTCTCTTATTTCCATGGTTGGCGCCTTGTTGCTTGTCGACTTGACCGCCCCCTGGTTCAATAACTTGGTAGGTTATAAATTAACAATAACTTCACTTTTCCAACCCGATATTATATTAAAAATATTAGTCGTTACGTTGATAGCCGGATGCTTGGCTGGTTGTTATCCGGCATTCTTTCATTCATCGTTCAGCCCGGCCAGGGTTTTGAAAGGTTCTATCAGGACCGGCTCACGAGGAGCACTATTGCGCAAAATTCTGGTAGTGGGACAATTTACCATTTCCATCATTTTAATTGCCGGAACCCTTATCGTATATAAACAGATTAACTTCATGAAAGATTATTCACTCGGTTTTAACAAAGAACAAAAATTAATTATCGGCCTCGACCTGGAAGCTCTCAATGATACTAATTATGAAACCGTCAAGAATGAATTTTTACAAAATCCTTCAATTACCGGCGCCACCGTGTCATCAAGTATCCCCGGTCGCTGGATGTATCGCTGGCGGGTATGGCCATCGGGCGAAGAAACAACCAAAAATCAGGCAATGAATTTTTTCCAGGTTGATTATGATTTTATCAAGACTTATCAACTCGAAATAATCGCCGGACAGCCTTTTCAGAAAGATGTCAGAAATGGCTACATTATTAATGAAGCGGCGGTTAAAAAATTCGGCTGGACATCGCTCGAAGAAGCTCTTGAAAAAACCTTATTTGATGAGCGAAGATTAATTTCGGGAGTAATGAAAGATTTCCATTTCCGCGGATTACAGCAAACGGTGGAACCGCTTATAATTTTTTTAATAGGCGATGATTTTAAATATCTGACTCTGACGGTCAACACGACGGCTTTGGATAAAACAGTTGATTTTGTCAGGAATAAATATCAGACTTTGTTTCCGGATAAACCCTGTGAGTTGTTTTTCCTTGATGCGGATTTCGATATGCAGTATCGAACAGAGACGCGCCTTGGAAAAATTTTCAGCATCTTTACTTTACTGGGTTTGATGATAGCCGGTCTGGGTCTTTTTGGTCTGGCTTCTTTTATTACTCAACAGCGGACCAGAGAAATTGGTATAAGAAAAGTTCTGGGAGCCTCGGTGAGCAATGTGGTGACTCTTTTGTCAAGGGAATTTTTACTTTTGGTGATTGGCGCCAATCTGCTGGCCTGGCCGGTTGCCTACCTGTTGATTGACCGCTGGCTGCAAGATTTTGCTTATCGCACCGGTATCTCCTGGCACATTTTTATATCGGCCGGAATGGCATCCATAATAATTGCTATGCTTACCGTCAGTTTCCAGGCGGTCAAATCCGCCTTGGCCAACCCGGTGGATTCGCTGTGGAGGGAATAGACCTTATTAACGAGTGAATAAATTTTACATTAATACATCAACTATGGAGGTTCGACTTTGATACAACTCAGAAATATAACCAGGTACTATGCGTCGGGTTCACTTAATACTTACGTGCTGCGTCGGATAAATCTGGATATCAGGGAAGGCGAGTTCGTCTGTGTCATGGGCCCGTCGGGCGCGGGTAAATCCACCCTGCTTAATATTATCGGCATGCTCGACGACGCTTCCGAAGGTGAGTATCACTTTCTTGATTACAACGTTCATAATCTTAAGGAGAAGCAGCGTTCACAGCTGTACAAAGAGTATATCGGTTTTGTTTTTCAGAGTTATCATCTCATCGACGAATTGACCGTGTACGAAAACCTGGAGACCCCGCTTTTATATAAGAAGGTAAAAAGCAGCCAGCGCAAAAGCATGGTCTGCGATACCCTTGACCGTTTTCAAATCGTCGGGAAAAAGGATCTGTTTCCCAGCCAGCTCTCCGGCGGTCAGCAGCAGCTGGTGGGAATTGCCAGAGCCATTATCGCCGAACCGAAACTTATCTTGGCCGATGAACCGACCGGAAACCTGCATTCCGAAGAAGGCAAAAAGATTATGGAGTTGTTTACCCGTCTGAACGAAGAAGGTGTAACCATTATTCAGGCCACCCATTCGGAGCAAAACGCCTCGTACAGCAAGCGTATCATCTATCTTAAAGACGGCTGGCTGGTGGACAATTTGTAGGCTGTTTATGTTCAGGCATTTTCTCAAATTCGCTATAAGAAGCCTGCTTAAGAACCGGCGTTTCACTTTTATTAATATTTTCGGGCTGGCGGTGGGCATGGCCGGCGTCATGTTGATTATGCTGTATGTCCTGAGTGAATTGAGTTACGAGAGTTTCCATGCTCGTAAAGACAGGATTTACCGGGTGGCGGTCGATTTCGGTGATGCCGGCAGTAAAATGGGTTTCGCCGGGGCCATGCCGGCTCTGGGTCCGGCGGCGGCAGGGCAGATTCCCGAAGTGGCGAACGCCGTCCGCTGGCGCAGGGATTACCAGGCAAAACTGGAGTTCGCCGGGCGTTCCTTTGTCGAACAGAACTTCTTTTTCGTCGATTCGACGGTGTTCGACGTTTTTTCGTTTAAACTCCTTGACGGTACCCGAAATCCCCTGAAGGAACCGTTTACCGCCGTTATTTCACAAAGCCTGGCTGCAAAGTACTTCGGCCAGAGCGACCCCATCGGGCGAACACTGCTCTACGACGACTTATATAATCTGCGAATAACCGGTGTCATGGCGGACGTGCCGGTCAATACCCACCTGAAAGGTGATATTCTGGTGGCATATGCGACTCTTATACCTATGGGGCGAGCCGACGAAGGAGAATGGAATTCGTGCGGAAAAGATTTCACTTACCTGTTGCTGCGCGATAAAGCACGACCGGAGGTTTTGCTGAAAAAAATAAACGAGCTACTGGCGGCCAACGCTGAAGCCAATACGGTCAGAATGATGACCTTTAAACTACAGCCCTTGACGGATATCCATTTCAACACCGAGTGTTTTGTGGACTGGGGTCGCAAAGGCAGCCTTACCTATGTTTATGTTTTCAGCACGGTGGCTTTTCTGATTCTGTTGCTGGCCGCTTTTAATTTTATAAATTTATCAACGGCCCAATTTCAACATCGCCGGTCGGAAGTCAGTGTCAAGAAAGTACTTGGCGCCGGGCGCTTTTTTATTTTCACACAATTTTTAGTCGAGTCCCTTTTTGTTTCGTTCTGCGCTGTGACGGCAGCCCTGGCTCTTTTTGAAACTGCTTATCCTTTTTTAAACTCTTTTCTCGGTTATAAAGTATTGATTAATCCGTGGTCACGGTGGCAAATAATAACGGCCACTATTTTACTGGGGGCTATTGTCGGCTTATTGGCCGGTTTTTTTCCTGCTCTTAGTTTTTCCGGATTCAAATCGATAAGCGCCAGCCTAAGAGGCACTTCAGGAGTTCCCCGTAAAACGACCTCACGCCGGCTTCTCGTTATCGCGCAGTTTGCCGTGACGGTGATATTGATGGTCGTTACGGCTGTCATTTTTAAACAACTGGCTTTCATGCAAAACAGCAATCTCGGCTTTAACAAAGACAATGTGATTATCCTGGATATTTCAACTTCTCATCCGGAAGGACAAGCTGATTACGCCGCCCTTAAGGAAATTCTAAGACAGCATCCTGCCATTATCGATTTATCCGGTGCCTATACGCTTCCCGGTTTACACAGCAAGGAAACCTGGAGTGTGAGAAACGAAGAGGCTTCACCGGAGGATTACGTAACCGTCCGGACAACAGCGGTGGACGTCGGATATTTGGAAACACTGGGGCTGGAGCTTGTCCGGGGACGTAATTTCTCGGAAAACAATCCCGCTGATATTCGCCAGGGAATTCTGGTTAACGAAGCGGCTGTGCGTAAATTTGGTCTGGCTGACCCGGTTGAAAAAAAACTGCTGGGAATAAGAGCTAACGGCCAGAAGAAAACTGATATAATCGGAGTGGTGCGCGATTTTCACGTTGCCTCTTTCCGGGAGGAAATAGAACCGCTTATCATGTATATCAGCCCCGACAAATTCTATGCCATGGCGATTCGCATGCATCCTGGAAAGACGAACGAAGCCATGGCTTATATCGAACAGAGCTGGTCAAGGGTTTTTCCGGGTAAAACGTTTGAATATACCTTCCTTGAAGAAATATATAATAACCTGTACGTTTCGGAAAAGAAAATGGGGCAATTACTGAGCCTTTTTTCCATGCTGGCAGTTTTTATCGCCTGCCTGGGGCTTTTCGGGCTGGTTACCTTTATGGTGGAAAAGCGAAAAAAAGAAATCAGTATCAGGAAGGTCCTGGGTGCTTCGGTTATAAATATTGTATTCTCCCTGGTTAAAGATTTCACGCGCTGGATAATAATTGCCAATCTGATCAGCTGGCCCATAGCCTATCTGGTTGTCAGCCGGTGGTTGCAGAATTACGCCTATCGGATTACCCCGGGTTGGTCTGTTTTTGTGCTGGTACTGGTATTGGTTATATTACTGGCCGTTTTAACCATTAGTTTCCAGTCGGTTAAAGCGGCGCTGAGCAATCCGGTAGTAGCTTTAAAAAATGAATAAGAAACAGGAGTGCCGTGATGCTAAATTATTTTTGCTTAATATCGGTATTTATCGCCTGTATCGGGCTTTACGGGTTGGCTATGGCGGTTACGGAACAACGTACCCGGGAAATTGGAATTCGCCGGGTTCTGGGGGCATCGGTTTCACGGATGGTCACAATGATTTCTTTGGAATTTCTACTCCTGGTTCTGCTTGCCAATATTATTGCCTGGCCCGCTGCTTACCTGCTTATGAAATACTGGCTTAGTAATTATATCTATCGCATCGATCAGGGTCCCGGATTCTTTTTAGCCGCCGCTGCCCTGGCTTTATTTATCTCTTTTATGACCGTCTGTTATCGTTCCGTGAGAGCTGCTTTAAAAGATCCGGTTAAGGTTTTAAGATATGAATAAAATTATATTACGTTGTAAGATTTTACCTGCTCAGGGAACATAAATGTTGAAATATTGAATTATATGGGTATTATCGAGGTAAATATGAATCAAAAGATGAAGTTGCTGATTGGTATAGCCTTAATAGTTATTGTTTTCTGTCTGGCCTCTCTGGCGGATAAAAATCCCGATTTAAACATGGTATATATTGAAGGCGGTACCTTTCGGATGGGTAATATTTTCAGTAACGGCGACCCTGACGAATATCCGGTTCATGAGGTTGCATTAAAAACGTATTATATGGGTAAAACCGAAGTTTCGGTGGGTGAGTTTAAAAAGTTTGTTAAAGCTACCGCTTATGTGACTACCGCCGAGGTCAGCGCAGAGGCAAAAATAATCGACCGGGCTGAAATGGTACATGATACCGGCAGGTGCTGGCGAAAAGTCAATTTTAAGCAGAATGACAATCACCCGGTGGTTTATGTCTCATGGTTTGACGCTATAGCGTATTGTAACTGGCGCAGTGTATTAGAAGGTCTGGAACCCTGCTACAACCGTGAAGGCGATATAATTCGCTGTAATTTTGAAGCCGATGGCTACCGTCTGCCCACCGAGGCCGAATACGAATATGCCGCCCGGTGCCGCGGCCGGGATTATAAATATTCCTGGGGAAATGGTGAACCCTTTATCAATGATGTAAAAGCAGCCAATATCTGCGATGAATCTTCTTTAAACAGGTGGGGCAAGGAGTTTGTCAGTTCGGGGTGGGAAGGCTACGGCGATGAATATGTATATACCTCGCCGGTCGCTACCTTTTGCCCCAATGAACATGGCCTTTATGACATGAGCGGTAATGTCTATGAGTGGTGCTGGGACTGGTACGATGAAGCTTATTATGAAATTAGTCCCATGGAAAATCCCCGGGGACCGGAAAGAGGTGAAGTACGAAGTTATCGCGATGTCGGGTATGATTGTCAGCCCGAGGAAACCCGCTCAGCCAATCGCGGTAAGGGTAAACCGGATGACTGTTTTCACAATGTCGGTTTCCGCCTGGTTCGCAGTTCCCGATAGTTATAAGCGGTCTTATCGATTGCGGGGGGCGCCGAGTCTTTCCCGCAATTCATCCATAAGTAATTTCCCGCGTAACCGTATTTTTTCTTTTATTTCCAGTAAATTTCCCGTTTCCGGCCGGGTATGCAATTGGATATGAAAACGTAACGAACTGCTCGTACCTGAGGGCCTGACCGTCAGGTGCTGTATTCTCCCGTCATCCAGAAATAACCGCACGCCTTCATCCGGGAATTTGAAACTCTCGGTTGGTGGATACAGGTGGTCATACTTGCCGGTTCGGTAAACAGCGGCGGCGGTAACTTTAAAGCCAGCCAGTGTAACTGTTCCTTTTGAGCATTCTTCGGCCAGCATCAGAACTTTCTGTAGAATTTGTCGTTTGACGCGGTCACCTTCGATACCGGGATATTCACCCTTGAGCGGATCAGGTTCATAGAAGGTTGTGAACATGCCGATATCCGGGTCGAGATAAATATATCGGTCCAGCAGCTCAACGGGCGTCAAGCCCTGGGTTTTAGCCCAGGCGGCGACTTCGGCAAGTAAAAGTCCGGCCAGAAGACCGTCTTTATCACGGACGTGACCGCCCGAGCCCAGCGACCGGCGGTCCGGGGGAGGGCCGCCAAGTATGGAAAAGCCGTTGCTTTGTTCCATGATACCAATATTAATAGACCTTTGACCGTTGTCCATATCCAGGCATTCACAAACGTACGGATGGCACAAATCGTTATACCGGGCGTTACGCCCGCCGGAAAGGTCCTTCAGGTCGTTCATTTTTTTCCCCCAGATATCTCTGGCGGCGGCCGCCATCGCGGCAAACCCCACCCAGGCTTTCACCACGCCCAGATGGTGTTTCCGCGCCAGGTAAGTGAGACTGTCCGTGGTGGTATGTGAGATGGTAAGAAACTTTTTCTCGGCATCGGCAATGTTGCCGCGTTTCTGCATTTCCTGATAAAGGCGGAACCAGATTATAAGCGTCCACATGTCGTCGGCGGGGAGAAGGTAATAATCCTTTGCGCCGTAAATATGTTTCTGGCGGGACGGTACTCGAACGGTAAGTGCACAGCGGTCGGCGTCGGGGTCGGTTCCGATGAGGATATCCATCTTTCCCCTGTCGTTAGGATAGTCTTCCTTGAAAGCTTGCAGGGCAATCGCCGCCGCCGCGGGGTCGCCCGGGTCAGGTTGCTGTTCATGACCGGAAGTGCTGTTGAAAGCTGGAAACAGGCCGTTGAGCTTATCTAAAGACCATTTCCTTTTACGACCGCTTATCAAAACGATATTGGTGAAACCGGCTTCTTCAAGCACCCTGGGAAACAGGCGATAACCAGCCCCGTGATACGGACAGTAAGCCAGGCTTAAAGGTTTGATATGTCGGGGATATTTAAGCTCCTTTATTTCCGTAAATAAAAATTTCTTTAACTGGTGAATATAGACAGTATGAAAGTCTATCAATTTATTTTCCCTATCGGCATAGTCGAATCCCCGAACCGGTTTATGGCCGCCGAGGAAGAAAAGTTTATCGATGCCGGCTTCGGAAAAGGGACACGGTTTGGGAATATCTTTGATTTGCACCCGGCTGATATATTCTCGATACATCAGGTCGCGTTCATGCGGGTCGAGCTGGGAGCCGTCAGGCCCGGATAATTTATAACCGTTGTACCGGTAATCGTTATGGCTGGCGGATATAAGTACGCCCAGGTCGGCTCTTATGCTCTCGTGCGGGATGGCAAAAGTTATTTCCGGGTAAGGGCAGGGGGCATCAAAAAAGAAAACGGTGTAATCACAGGCCAGGAAAAGCTCCGCAATAAGCCGGGCAAAATCGATACCGCGTACCCGGCTGTCATAACCGATTACGACTTTCGAAAAGCCTTTATCCCGGCCGAATCGGGCGACCCCGGCGGTGGTTTTAAGAAGCACTATTTCATTAAACGTATGGGGACCTTTTAATATATCAGCCTCCAAGCCTCTGGTTTTCAACTTTCTTATGGCTTTCCGGTCAAAAGCCATCAATCCCCGGATGCCGGCGGTGCCGAACCGAAGTTCCTGGTGAAACACATTGACCAGCTCCTTCCATTTTCTTCTCCGGATATGACTAATAATTGTTTGTCTGAGATGAGGCGAGAAAATATCCAGTTTTTCTTCTTTCAGCCACAACTCAATATTGATAAGTGTTCCTGAAAGAGTATGATGGAACTGGTGCGGGTCGATCAAACCGTTTTCCTGAGCTTCCTGGAGGTAGCCGGTTATGCCCCTCTCAGCTTGTTTCAGGGCGGTGGCAATTTCTTTTTGGTTCATCGTTTATTATTAAATAAATTCCTCATAAAAAGTAAAAGGATACTTTGGTCTGTCAACTGAAATTGAAACAATAGTACCAATTAAAGATACCGAGGGTTAACAATGGTGTGAGATTATCTTGCTAACCACCCGGCTGGATGACGGTCTTCCGATTCACGAGTAGATAAATATTAATATTAATGTTAAAAATTGACAGTATATGTCATGATGTTTCCCGGGAAATTGTTGAGTTTTTGAACAGTCAAGTCGATTAATTTCCTAAGTGGAATTATACAAGAATCGGATAAAATTAAGGCTATGTGTTCAAAAGGCGAGGCAAAAAAATCACCAAAGCGGGAGAAAAACCCTGACAGTCTTTCAAACAGCACCCGGGATTTTACGGCCAATCCTCTTAATCAGATTGAATACCTTATCAATTTTCTTCCGGACCCGACATTCGCCATCAACCTTGAAGGCCGGGTGATTGCGTGGAACCGGGCGATGGAAGAACTGTCAGGTATTTCTGCTGAAGAGATGCTTGGTAAGGGCGATTATACTTATGCCATCCCTTATTACGGTATCAGGCGTCCCCTTTTGCTCGACCTGATATTAAAACCGGACAAAAAAATCGAGAAGTTCTATCCCTTCATAACCCGGGAGAATGAAACTTTAATTACCGAAGTTTTTACCCCGGGAATGAAACCATCCGGCAAGTATATGTGGGTTAAAGCCAGCCCGCTTTATGATACCCAAGGCTGTATAGCCGGAGCTATTGAAGCCACCCGGGACATCACCGAGATAAAGCGTTACCAGCAGAAGCTGGAAGAAATGAATGATAAGTTAAAAGCCGAACAGGTGGCTTTGAATGAGAAAAATATTGCATTAAAAGAAATTCTCAGCCATATCGAAGAAGAAAAACAACAGGTATCGGATAATTTACGAGTCAATATTAATAGGGTGATAATGCCCATTATTAAGAATCTGCGCAAGAGGGTGAATACCAACGACCGCGAATATTTTACCTTACTGGAAAGATGCCTTAAGGATATCACCTCGCCCTTTATTAATAAGCTGGAACTCAGGGTTGCCAAGCTGTCCCCACGGGAACTGGAAATATGCAACATGGTAAAAAACGGTTTATCAAGCAAGGAAATAGCCGATTCGCTTAATATCTCCATCCATACCGTTGTCAAACAGCGTCAGCGAATTCGCAAAAAACTGGGTATCAATAATCAGGGCGTCAATCTCATCACCCACCTCCAGGCTATTTAAACGCCGCTTTTCAACACATAAATAATTTCCCCGGTAAGTTCACTGAGTACGCAATGTACCTATTATGTCCTTCATCTTAAGCTGTTAACAGTCAAAGAGCCGGGTCGATAAAAAAAATATAGTATGTTTTATTTCAAAATAGAGAAGGTTGTAAACTATTAGCGTGAGTCCGACAGTCGATTACCATCGAGGGGGCTGGTAGTCGGCTCGGGAAAACATCGATGAGTAAAATCATCTTTATCGTTGGAGCTGTATGATTTTGATAGCGTGAAAAAAACTGACCCATCCTGGTTCAACGGTTAAAGGTATGGTTTTGATTTTATCGAGAAGCATAAATTTGAGAGAAAAAAGTATTAAGCCTTAAGTTAAAGGGAGCTTATCAATGAGGTGGAAGGATTTAAAAATCGGTCAGAAGCTTTATATCGGTTTTGGGGTAATTCTGACATTATGTGTTGCGGTTGGTTATGTCGGCTGGAACGGCTTATCCACCGTTTCCGATTCAGTAAGAAATGCCGCCGACGCCAATAAATTGACCATCTTGACCAAGGAAATGGGTATGGAGCGGGTCGGCTTCATGGCTTCCAAGGAATTGAAACATTTCGAGGTGGTGAAGGAAAAAATTCAGAATACTTTCAACTTGCTCGATGAGATGAAGGCAAGGTTTGATGACCAGGCGGATATCGACCTTACCCTGAGCAGTCGCCGTAAAAACGAGGAATATCTCAAAGGCTGGGAGAACTGGGTCAAAATATCCGAGGAGACGGCTCTGGCGATGAAAAATATCGGCGATGCGGCGGATATTTTCGAAAAACAGGTGGCTCAACTGCAGAACCGGCAGCGGGAAGAACTCGATAAAAATTTGAAAAATCGAGCCGGCTTTGCTCAGCTCGAGGATAGGGTTCAGAAGGCAAACGATGCTAATAATCTCGTTACCAATTTTCAATTTTCGCGGGTGGCTTATCGCAACTACCGTTTGACCGGAAATGACAAATACGCCCGGGAATATAAGGAAATACTACGGGGTTTGGCCGGTTTAAGCGAGCAGAGTAAAACCCGGATGAATGACCATGAAGATATCGAACGCCTTAACAATGTCCTCAACGCCATAAACGGCATGAGCACCCAGTTTGACATAGTCCTGGCCAGGAACGTCGAATCGGAAGAAGCGGCGTCGCAGTTGATGACCATCGCCGCGGAACTGGTGGCCGAAATCGACAGGATTCGCACCAGTCATGAAAATAAAATGGCGGCAGCCCAGAATTCTGCGGTTACCATGGCTGTCAGTTTCGTAATCGGTGCCGTTCTCCTGGGGGCTTTTATCGCTTTTATCATTGCCCGGGGTATTTCCAAACCGGTTTCGCAGATGGCGAGAATCGCCGAAGATATCGCTCTGGGTGATATTGAACATAATGTTGAGCACAATTCCCGTGATGAGGTAGGTATCCTGGCCGCGGCGTTTCGTAAACTGATTGATTACATGAAGGAGCTGGCTTTTGCCGCGGAAAACATCGCCGATAATAATTTGACGGTCGCTGTTACCCCCAAATCAGAGAAGGACGTTCTGGGTAATTCGTTCAAGACCATGATCGGCAACCTGACGGTGATGATTCGGCAGATGGCCGACAATGCCCGTGAGCTGGTCAGCGCCGCCAACGAAATTTCTTCTTCATCCGAGCAGATGGCGCGAGGTGCCCAGGACCAGAACAACCAGGTCAGCCAGGTTTCAACCGCTGTTGAGGAGATGACCGCGACCATCCTGCAATCCTCCAGGAATGCCGGTGAAGCTACCGAGGCATCCCGGAATGCCTCTGAAACCGCTACCGCGGGGGGACAAATTGTCAGTGAAACCATAAATGGCATGCAGAATATAGCCAAAGTGGTGCGTGAATCCGCCGAATCAATCGGCAAACTGGCCCACTCGGCTGACCAGATAGGCGAAATTATCAGTGTTATCGATGATATCGCCGACCAGACCAACCTGCTGGCGTTGAACGCGGCAATCGAAGCGGCCCGGGCCGGTGAGCAGGGACGCGGCTTTGCGGTGGTGGCGGATGAAGTTCGCAAGCTGGCCGAACGTACCGGTAAAGCTACCGGCGAAATTACCGAGATGATAAAAGGCATTCAGACCGAAACCAATGAAGCGGTTCGGTCCATGGAAGCGGGTATCAAGGAAGTCGATAACGGCCGCGAACTGGCTGACAAAGCCGGCAACAGCCTCAATGAAATCGTTACCATGTCCCAGCGGGTAATGGATATGATTCAACAGATTGCCACGGCATCCGAAGAGCAGTCCTCGGCCGCCGAGCAGATCTCCAAGAACGTGGAACATATTTCAACCGTGACTAAAGAAACCGCCACCGGGGCCGAACAGTCGGCGACCGCGGCGGAAGAATTGAACCGTCAGGCTGAAGGTCTCCAGTTGATGGTCAGGAAGTTCAGATTGAATGATGATGATACCATAAAACGGGAAGACGTCCGGGCAACGTTTCATAAGAAGGTTGAAGTGGTTTAAAGAATCCCAGTCTGGTTATTGAGCATAACCTCCCCAGAGCACGCGGGTTTTTCAGCGATTTTAGCCCGCGTGCTTTCTTGTATACATCAAAAGGACAGTTGGAGCTGGGAGCGGATAATAAAATCGGTCAGGTTATACCCGCCGTAGGAATATCTAAGGCACCCGACATCATTCTGCCATTTTACGGCATGTTCGGAAAAATAAATGTTGAATCCAGCCGTCAGTTCTTCCTCGCGTTGCAACCGGTCATTATCGGCACCACTTGCGACATAAGCGGCGGCATCGTCTCGAAGGATTTTTCTTATATCCACCAGGGCATAGCGCAGTGATATTTCATAAAGATGGTTTATGCGATAAGCGGTTTGGAACAAACCGCCGGTCATGGCCGGCTCGGTACGGCGGTTATTGCTGTGTTTAAAGTAACCGGCGTAACCGACCGAAGAAAATGAAACCCCCCGGTATTTGACCAGAAATTCCCCGGCCAGGCGCAGGGAGAACTCGCGGTGCCGGGAAGGTTCAAAATCAAAGGCCAGGCTGAAGGCGCCCAGGTATTGCAGTCCTTTTCGTTCTTCATCGGTATCCGACTGCACATTTATACCGTTATGATTATAGGAGCCGTGACAGACTATCTCCGGGTGATATTTCTCCAGCGGGGCGGGGTCGGCAAGGTTCGAGGGGTTGGGAGTTTTCTCGCCGAATATTTGAGCGATCCCGATACCGTGTGATGACCGGGCATTGGCACCATTGAAAATACCGAAAACATATCCCCAGCGAGGTGGCTTTTCATAACCGTTATGGAGCGCCAGACCCGGCTGGCGTTCGGCACCGAAATATCTGGTTACTAATGCCCAGTCGGCAAAAGTCAGGCGTTGATAGGACTGGATACGGTAACGCGTGAAAGGAATTTTGAACTGTCCGTAACGAAGCTGGATATTATCAGTCACCTGATAATTTATATACAGGTCCATCAATTCCAGGGATCCCGGGGCGGTGCTCAAATGCAGCAGGTAGGTAAGTTCTTTTTTGAGAAGAGAGCCACTCAGACTCAGGCGTATCCGCCGAAATCGGGTAGAGAAGGCATAAGAGCGGTCCGGGTCGGATTTTTCCTCGAGACAGTTCAAATCACTGCGTAACTGACTCACCAGCTGGAAACGGATATAGCTGCTGCTGTCGGCGCTGTACAGTTTGAAAGGTCCAACCGCAGAGAAAGCGATTTCGGGAATGCTAAAAATGCTAAAAAGGATGACCAGCACAATATATAAACGGAGATAACGCATAAGCTTATGTTCCTGTAAAGGTTATTTCACTTCGGATAAATATGGCAATAGTGTCTTGTTAGGCAAGTAATTAGTGGCTAAAAAACTGAAATATTCTTAAAAATTAACTTATCTTATTGTTATACAGCATATTATACACCGGTGTCATATAAAAAAAATATTCAGATTGTGAAAAATTTCACTGTTAAAATAGACATTTTATATTTATAATTTACTTGGTTATTTGACCCTGAATTTAAAAACAAATTCAGGTTGAAAGGGGACTTGATATAATTGTAGAAATCATATCGTAGTTCTGGGCTCGAAAGAGGGTTACCATAGTGTCAATAGCAATATCACATAAAAAGGCGGAGCCGGTTCTTGATTTTACGCCCTTCGATGAAGCCCATTATCGAGAGTTGAAACGCAAACATATTGTTCGTCTGCTCCTGACGTATTTGACGCCCCTTATTTTACTGAGCATTTATTTCTATGTTCAGTATGGTCTGATAGTTTCAGAAGGGCGGCGCTTACACCTTACCGCCGTTGCTGAAAATCAGGCGAATACTCTCGATTTATTCCTGAGCGAGCGCCTGGTAAATTTATCCAACCTGATTGATGACCCCAAGCTGGAAATCCCCCCTTCCTCCGCAAAGATGCAAAATTATCTGGACCACCTTATACGCAATAGCGAAACCTTTGTGGATGTCGGTTATTTTGATTCGGCCGGTGTTCAGGCCGCCTATGCCGGACCGTATCCGTCGCTGGAAAAACGCAACTACAGTTCGGAGAGCTGGTTTCAAAGCTTAAAAGCCAAAGATAGTAATTTTGTCATAACCGATATATATCTGGGTTTTCGGCAGCGACCTCATTTTACGATTGCCGTAAGTAGAATTTTAAATAATCAGTTGATTGTCATTAGAGCGACTCTTGATCCCGAAAAAATATATAAATACATTACTTCACAGCATGAAACCGGCGAGGTATATACATCCATTGTCAACCAGGCCGGTTACTATCAGCTGGTCTCGGAGCAGATCGGGAAACCATTAACGACATCATCGTTTGTCCCGCCCCATACGCCATTAATGGGTTCGGCGGAAGTCAAAATCGGCGGCACCTCTGTAACTTATGCCTATTCGTGGCTGCAAAAAGCCGACTGGGCTTTGATTGTGCAGTTGCCGGTCAGCGGGGGGTTCGAGTTCCTTTCCGGTGGACGATTGCAGGTGATTATTTTCTCTGCCGTAATGATCTTTTTAATTTTTCTTATAATCATGAACCGGGCGCAGAAACTGGTTAAACTGCAAATAGAAACCGACCGGGCCCGCGCCCAGCTGGAACATGCCGCCAAGTTGGCCTCGGTTGGTGAGCTGGCGGCCGGTATCGCTCACGAAATTAACAATCCCCTGGCGGTCATAAGTGAAGAATCCGGGCTTATTAAGGATTTGATGAATCCCGAATTCGGTGAAGTGCTGAAACCTGATGAGCTGGTTTCCCACCTGGACACCATTCAGGAATCTGTTTTTCGGTGTCGTGATATTACCCGTAAACTGCTTGGCTTTGTCCGCAAATCGGATATAGATTTGAAACCTCACGATATCAACCGGTTGATTGACGGGGTCATGGATGGCTTCTTGAGTAAGGAGATGGCGGTTGAGAATATCGAAGTTATCAGGCGTTATGATAGAAATATCCCCAGGTTGATAACTGACAGCAACCAGCTTCAGCAGGTACTGCTGAATATCATCAATAATGCCGTTGACGCCATCAGCGGCCGGGCCGGCCAAATAACCATCACCACTTCGCTCGACGAGTCGTTTGTCTATATTGCCGTTACCGATGATGGCACGGGTATGACCCCGGAACAGATTAAAAAAATATTCCTGCCGTTTTTCAGCACCAAGGAAGTGGGGAAAGGAACCGGTTTAGGGTTGTCGGTCAGCTACGGGATAATAAAAAATCTGGGGGGCCGGATTGAAGTGAACAGTAAACCCGGTGAAGGCAGTACCTTTACTATAATACTGCCTTTGAAAAAAGATCCGGGTAAGGTCTGATAAATTG
The DNA here is from genome assembly GCA_028715215.1 of Candidatus Zixiibacteriota bacterium. GTDB lineage: Bacteria > Zixibacteria > MSB-5A5 > GN15 > FEB-12 > JAFGNW01. Next base: position 3,905 of record JAQUSF010000016.1, on the reverse strand, counting down.
GTAAGAGGAAGCAAACATGCATACAAAAAAAGTCAAGGATTTGATGGTGCCGCTGGAGGAATATGCCGTGGTGCCGCAAACCGCCACGATACTCGAAGCCCTGGAAGCTCTCGATAAAGCCCAGGCTAAACTTCCCCCGGGCAAACACCGCCACCGGGCGGTTCTGGTGCTTGATGACAGCGGGAAAGTAATCGGCAAAATCGGGCATCTCGGTTTCTTGAGAGCCCTGGAACCCAAATACAGTATCCTGGGTGATATGGGTAAGCTCTCCCGGGTGGGGCTGGAACCGCAGTTTATTTCCACCATGATGGATAATTTCCGTTTTTTTGAAGATAATCTCACGGACCTGTGTCATCGGGCCTGCCATATCAAGGTGGTCGATGTCATGCGGCCGGTAGAGGAAAACATCGATGAAAACGCTTCTCTGAATGAAGCCATTCACAAACTTGTCATGTGGCAGACACTTTCCCTGCTGGTGACGCGTGAGAAAAAAGGTCGGGAAGTGGTGGGTCTTTTGCGTTTGTCCGACATCTTCGAAGAAATCACCAATTTTATGAAGAACAAGGACGGTAAAAATTAAATAAGATAGGAGTGGTGTATGCCGAAAATATTGTTAGTCGACGATGAGGAAAATTTTCGCACTTCTCTGGCGCGTCGTCTAACGTTGCGGGGTTACGAGACCATCGACACGGACAACGGCGAGGACGCCATCAAACTGATTAGAAAAAATCCCGATATCGATGTGGTGCTGCTGGACCGTAAAATGCCCGGGATGGACGGGGAACAGGTCCTCAGGGAAATAAAAGGTTTCCGTCCGGAACTTCAAATAATCATGCTCACCGCTTTCGGAAGCATGCAGTCGGCGGTGGAAATCGGTCGCCTGGAAGCTTATTCCTACATGGAAAAACCGTGCGACTTCGATGAGCTGGTCAAAGTTATCGATGCCGCTCGCGAGGATAAAGTACATGTGATGGAGCGTTATGAGGTACCTCATGTGGAAAAGGGCTCCCTCAAAAAGTGGTTGCTGGGTTCGCATAATTCCCGGCCCGGGGTTATTATTCTCGGTTTGCTTATCTTTGCTGTCATGGTATTCATGCCCACCCCTGAACGTATGATGAATCTGCTGTCATCACCTAAAACCGGGCAGATGACCGATGTCAACGTCGGGTATGCCAGTTATGCCAGGATGAAAAACGGCGAGAGCATTGCTCAATACTACAGCCGTACTGCCGGGTTCAGCAAAACAGTGGTCGATGAAAAAGGTAGTAAAAGTGAAATACCGATGAGCCCTTCGGACGCAGCCTTTCGCGCCAAGGTCATGCTGGGTATTCTGGTGATAGCGGCGCTTTTCTGGGCTACCGGGGCTGTCCCGGTGGGTATTACCGCTCTTCTGGTGGGCGTGTTTATGTATTTTTTAGGTGTCCTGGCGCCGGAATCAATTGCCCAGGCCTATGCCAAGGATGAAGTCATTTTCATTTTCGGTGTCCTGGCGATGGCCGCGGCCATCAGTAAAACCGGTCTGGACCGCCGCATCGGCCTTCTGCTGCTGGGACCCGCCACCTCGCTGCCCCGCATGATGTTTTTATTCCTGCCAATGCTGGGTGTGGCCTGTTCCTTTCTTTCAGAGCATGCCCTGATTGCTTTTCTCATGCCCATGATAATGATGGTCTATGCCGGGTCGGTTCGTATCGCCGGGGTCAGAAAAGACAGCGCTCTGGTGGTTATGTTTGTTCTGTCCATATGTTTTGCCGCTAATTGCGGCGGTCCCGGCTCTCCGGCCGCAGGCGGCCGCAATGCCATCATGATGGGTATCCTTTCCGATTACGGTGTAGCCCCCACTTTCGGCCAATGGGTCAAGTACGGTCTGCCGTTCGTACCGGTGATGGGCCTGGTCATCGCAACCTATTTCTACCTGATGTTTCGCCGTAAAATCAAGGTCAGCTCTTTGAATGTTTCCAGTCTGGTCAGACATGCCTCTCAGAAAATCGGACCGATGAATACCAATGAATACATAACTGCTGCCGCCTTGATCTTACTGATTTTTTTATGGGTTGTTTACAGCGGCGATTTGGGATTGGGCGGACCGGTGCTGCTTATTATTGTCATATTGAATATGTTCCGTATCCTCCGCTGGCGGGATATTGCCGGTATCCAGTGGGATGTCGTGGCTTTATATGCCAGTGCCTGCGCCCTGGGTAAAGGGCTGGCCGTCACCGGGACCGCTCTTTTCCTGGCCGACAGCTTTATCAATTTGATGCCGGAATTTTTACGCAGTGGCGAGGGACTGGCGATTGCTTCCAGTTTATTCACGGGGATAACGACCAATTTCATGAGTGATGGCGCCACCGTATCCGCCATTGGGCCGATTACCGTGCCGATGGCCACCATTTCCGGTTCCCATCCCTGGATGATCGGACTGGCAACGGCTTTCGCTTCATCATTTGCTCACATGCTGATAATCGGTACGCCTAATAATGCTATAGCTTATGCTATGGCAAAAGACCCCCTGACCGGGGAACAGCTGGTTACCCTGGGTGATTTTTTAAAGCACGGGGCCGCTATCCTGGTCCTCTCCTTCCTCGTGTTGTGGTTATGGGTCTTTTTGGGTTATTGGAAAATAATAGGTTTTTAATAGAGAGGTATGACAAATGCCCGGTAAAATAAAACTGCTCATTATCGATGACGAGGTGAAGTTTCTGGATTCCATCGCCAAGCGGCTGGAGTTACGGGACTTTGACGTTACCAAAGCTACCAACGGCCAGGAAGCAATAGAAGCAGCCCGGGCCGGTCGCTTTGACCTGGCTCTGCTTGATTTGAAAATGCCCGGAATGGATGGTCAGCAGGTTCTCGGTATCCTGAAAAAAGAACATAAGTTTTTGGAGGTTATTATCCTGACCGGACATGGTTCGGTCAATTCAGCGGTAGAATGTACTAAACTGGGGGCTTTCAGTTACCTGCCGAAACCTTATGAATTCGAGAGCTTGTTGCAGACTTTAAAAGATGCTTATGAAGCCCGGTTGAAGAAAAAATTCGAACTCGACCAGGCGCGTATGGAAAAGTTAAGCAAACTGGCCACCGGGTCTTCGCCGCTCGGCATACTGCGGGCTATGCAGGAGCTTGACGACGAGGAAAAGTAAATTGGAAAAGTCGGATAAGATTTGATTTGCAGAAAAGACACCTCATTTTTCATATTTTTTATCGCTTGACTTCGCAACTTTTTTAAGATACTCTAAAAATATGCTAAGTTGTTTTCGATACTAACCTTACCTTCTATTATCTGACGGCGATGGCGAAAAAGCAAAAAATTGAAGAAGAGATAACAAAAAGTTTTTACCCCCTGGCTTCTTCGAAAGATATTGATATCTCCTCCTTAACCATGCGTATGGCCGAGTATGTCACCCAGGATATTCCGGTGGTGGTTTTCATTCAGGAAATTTCCAAACTGTTTTTATCTTTTTTTAAATGCGACCGCTTTGAGTTATGGCTCTATGAGAATCAGCATTGTCACCGCTATCTTACCGACTGGCAAAGCGGTGGCACCTTTGAGCATCAAAGCCGGATTTGTTTGTTGGACAAGGCTGATACGGACGAAGAAGACAGCCCGCTTTCGGATTTCGAAAAATTATGTCGTGATATTTTTTATGAAAAACTGGAAAAATACCTGCCCTTTATAAGCAAGCGCGGCAGCCTGTTGACCGGTGATATAATTGAAACCATAAAAGCCTGGAAAAGGCAGGCCGGCTTGCATCGCTGGGCTAATGTCGAGTACGATGAGGGATTTAACTCGGTAATTGCTATACCTCTAAGTTGCCTGAAGGAGAAAATCGGCCTTTTATTTTTGAAAAGTAAAAAAAGTGACTTCTTTTTTAAGAAAAATATCGAGCTCTACGAAGAACTGGTGCGAG
>JAQUSF010000110.1 GCA_028715215.1 Candidatus Zixiibacteriota bacterium | reverse complement strand
TGCCCGCCAGCTGGGCTGCCGCACCGCTTTTATAATCTGTAATCCTCGTACCGATTTAAAAATAGAAGTCGATATTTTAATCGAACTGCCCGTGGGTCCGGAAGTCATCACCGGCTCGACCCGGATGAAATCCGCCACCGCTCAGAAAATGACCCTGAACATGATTTCCACTACGGCCATGGTTCTGCTGGGCAAGACTTTCGGTAACCTGATGATTGACCTTCAGGCTCGCTCTGAAAAACTAGCCGCCCGGTCACGAAAAATACTTATGGAACTTCTGGGGGTCTCCCTGGAAGACGCTGAGAAGCTTTTAAGGCTCGCTGACGGTTCGGTCAAGCTGGCTATTGTAATACATCAATTCAAATGCACTAAAGAGGAAGCCCGGGATAAATTAGAACGTTCCGGGGGTTTTGTCCGACGCATTAAAGCCTGATCAGTTTTTACCATAATCCTTGTCCCTTTTGGGTCATTTTTCAAAAGGTGTACCATAAGGTACATTCCACTGTCACACAAAAAACACCCGCCAGTATATAACAGTTTAAATCATAATGACTTATTTCAGCCGCGCCTGACTGGCACGGGAGTTGATTATACTTTATTCAAACCTGATAAAGAAATTAATGTCACGAATGAAAGGAGAAACAAGCGATGCTTCGAAAACTGTTCTTTCCCCTTTTGACCCTGTCCCTTCTATTATGGACTGTGGGTTGCTCCGACAATCCCTCAACCCCGGAAATTAGTACTGAAACACCAAACCTTAACGATGATTTTGGCGGTTATACCGCCACCGATGATGAACCCGGCTTCGGCGACCCGGAACTCCTGGCGTCTGAAAACGATGAAGAAGATGTCACCGATGAACTTCTGGGCACACGCGAGGTAGATTCCATCATTGCCGATATAGACGCCGGCATGTTTCATTTCCGGGCTATCTGGGGTCGTCTCTGCTACGACTCCACCGTGAAGGCTTTGACCGACTGGACCGGTTCACTGACAATAAGCCGCGGGGCGGAAATTGTCCGTAAAGTCATCCGCTTCGAGCGCGGCCAGGACTATATCAAACCGCGTACCGACCGCAGACTGATTGAATGGGTTTCGTTCACCAGCGTACATAACGACGGTATCGGCGTGGATATATTCATTCCCGGGGTCTTACCGGTTATAGATACTACTTATGTAGTCGGCGACCAGAACGACACCACCATTGTAATCGACACTCTCTTCCCGGAACCAGTCACCGTGACATTTGAAACCGGACCTTACAGCCGTACTTTCAGCCTCAATGAACTGGCGGCTCTTGACACGACCGTTATTCTCGAGGACGGCAACGCCGTAGCTTTCTATGCCGTCCCGTACCACCGTACCTGGTGTGTCCGCGGTTTCCTGGCCGGTCACTGGGGTTTCGATTCCACCGGACAGGGTGTTTTCCGGGGAATGTGGATGTCACATCGGGGCTACCTCGACGGCTGGCTCAAGGGTAATTTCGGGGTTAACGACCAGGGACAGAGAGTCTTTTTCGGTAAGTGGATTGACCGCAGCGGTAAATTCGAAGGTTTCCTCAGAGGAACCTATCGTCCGATTGGCATGAACAATGGTAATGGCCGCTTTGACAATCTCCGAAAAGGCGGCGGCGCTTTTGAAGGCAATATCTTTAATGCGGAACAGACAGAGATCGGGGTTTTAAAAGGGCGGTATTTCAGCGCTCCTCATTTCAGGATCAGCTATTTTCAGGGAAGGTGGAAACTATACTGTCCTGAAGAGTTCAAACCTGACAGTATGAATTTTGATGACGGCTTTTAACGATTGGTAACACCCACAACCACTCCCACCGGGCCGCGACCCGGCTGGAGAAAAAAACCGACCGCTCCCCTTAGCGGTCGGTTCTTTTTTTTAATTCACCGCATTGTGAAATTATTTTAATTCTTCTTCAAACCGGGTAATTACCGAATCAATATTGAATTCCCGGATAAACGGCCTGGCTTCCTGGTAAAGTTTTAAAGCTTCCTTCTTTTTCTCTTTGGAATCCTGGGCACCAAGAACATTAGCCAGGTTAAATTTGTACTCCGGTGAAGCCGTATCGGCCGCTAAAAGAGAACGCAGCATTTTCTCCGAGGTTTTGTAATCCTCCCGGTAAGCGTAAAACTTCGCCTTGGAAAGTAAAAACTGGGGGGTTTCGCCAAAACGGGTAATGGCGCTGTCGATTATCTGAAAAGCAACCTCTAACGAATCCACTATCGCCGCTGCATTGGCCAGTTGCAAAAACCGGTTCGGGTCATCCATGCCCTTTAAGTAGGCTCGGCGGAGATAGAAAAAAACATTGTAAGGGTAATCGGCGCGGGCGTTAAGGTCAGCCAGCTGATAATAATAATCCTCGAGCTTATCGCCGGTATCTATCATGACCATTATCGCCTTCATGGCATATTCCCACTCGCCGATGGCCACCGCGACTTCGTAAATCTCCTTATTAATTTCTCTTTGTTTGGGGTACAGGAGGTCCGCCCGCTTGAGGTAAAACAGGGCGGAATCATAATAATACTCACGTTTATAACTCATCCCGACGAAGAACAGCAGGTCTTTATCCGAAGGACTTTTTTCTATGGCTTTTAACAGAAGTTTACGTGCCTCGACATATTTGCCGTCGGAAAATGCCTTCAACCCGGCTGATTTAAGTTCGTCAACCGAATCAGGCCCGCCGCAACCGGCTATAAAAGCAATCAAACTTATGAGTATTATAAACTTTTTCATGTTTTTGTCCTTTAATTTTAACGGACATATTATAATCAAAACCCTCGGAATAGACAAGAATAGTTTGTATGAGAGCAAATATCACTATCACATTCTGATTTCTAACTCTATTTCCTGCTTGACGTTATTTAATAAACCCGATAATATGTATATATGGGCACGACATTAAAACTTGATGAAATAGGACCATGGTCAGAGATTAAGTTAGAAATAATAAAAGAATATGCTAAGGCTTATTCTATCATTTTATCTAAACAATCAAATTTTAATCATATTTATATCGATGCCTTTGCCGGAGCTGGGATTCATAAATTGAAGAAGTCCGATAAATATGTTTCAGGTAGTCCTCTTAATGCACTGAATGTCAGCCCACCTTTCAAACATTACTTTTTTATCGATATCAATGACAAAAAAACATCTCAACTGAAAAGTATTGTAGGCAAACGTAAAGATGTAACTATATTAAGTGGAGATTGTAATATTCAGCTTTTAAATGAAGTATTTCCAAAAATAAAATATGAAGAATTTAAAAGAGCCCTGTGTCTATTAGATCCTTATGGCCTTCATTTAAACTGGGAAGTTTTGGTAAAAGCAAGCGAGATGAAAACAATCGAGATCTTTTTAAATTTCCCATTATTTGATATGAACAGAAATGTTTTATGGAGGAAAAGACCAACAGAAATTAAACAATCTCAATCAGATAGGATGAATGCATTTTGGGGGGATGGCTCATGGAGAGATATAGTTTATAACTCTGATTTATTTGATCACCGTTTCAAAGATGTGGAAGGAAATAAAAAAATAGGTTCCGCTTTTAAAGAAAGACTGAAAAAAATTGCTGGCTTTAAATACGTTCCTGAGCCAATTCCAATGAGATGTGACGGGAAATTACTTTATTATTTGTTTTTTTCATCTCATAATGAGACGGGCTCCAGAATAGCAAAACAAATTTTTGACAAATATCGAATTAAGACGTAATATTTAATATGGCTATTAACTCAACCATCGAATGGACCGGATCAACCTGGAATCCTGTTACCGGTTGCAGTAAGGTAAGCCCGGGCTGTAAAAATTGTTATGCCGAAAGAATGGCCCGGCGACTGCAGGCAATGGGACAACCTAATTACATTAACGGGTTCCAGGTTACCCTTCATGAAAACACTCTTGAATTACCTCTTCGATGGAAAAAACCTCAAACAATCTTTGTTAATTCAATGAGCGACCTTTTCCATAAAGAGGTTCCGACTGATTTTATCCAAAAAGTATTTAAGGTAATGAATAAAGCCGGATGGCATCGTTTTCAAATTTTAACCAAACGCTCGGAACGTCTTTTAAAACTAAATTCCCGATTATACTGGTCGCCGAATATCTGGATAGGCGTCAGTGTAGAAAATGCGAAATTTAATTTTCGCATCGACCATCTTCGCCAGACTGACGCCGGGATAAAATTCATCTCCTTTGAGCCACTTATTGGCTCTGTTGGGGCAGTCAATCTAAAGGGTATTGGATGGGTAATTGTCGGGGGGGAATCCGGTCCCGGTGCTCGTCCTGTACATGAAGATTGGGTTTTAGAGATTCTTTATCAATGTCAGGAGGCGAATATCCCCTTTTTCTTTAAACAATGGGGCGGAACAAACAAGAAAAAAAACGGGCGTCTTCTTCTGGGTCGCACCTGGAATGAAGTCCCGCTTTCCGCATGACAATAAAAAAGATTCAAATTTATCCAATTGACTTAATTAACAAATATTTTACCTTACGGTATGACTATATCCCAATACAGCCTTACCACTCGGGTGGTAGCTCTGTGTAAATTCAGCGGCGTTAATCCCCGCTTGTGTGAATTTCTCTTCAATTATTTCAATCAAATCGAAGACCTGTTAAGCGCCGGTACCGCCACCCTGATGAAGATTGACGGGATGACCCGCGAAACGGCTGACAATATTGCCCGCACCGCCCGGCATCTCGAGGCAGCCGAAAACTACATTGCCGAGCTGAAAAAAAGGGATATCCATATCATCACCCGTTTCGACTCCGAATATTCACCCCTGCTTTTTGAACTCAACAACCCGCCTTCGGTGCTCTATGTTCGGGGACACCTGCCCGATATCAACCGGAAAACGGTCGCGCTGGTGGGCGCCTCCGAGCCGACCAACGAGGGCATCGAGATGACGACCCGCCTGGCCAGGATATTCACCGACAAAAAAGTACAGGTGATATCTTCTCTTTCCGGGGGTATCGATTATGCCGCCCACCTGGGCTGTAAGACTTCGGGAGGCATTTCCTTCGCCGTTATCGATGCCGGTTTCGACAGCCTGACGGTCGACGACAGTATGCCGGTGGCGATTGATATTGTCCAGAAGGGCGGTCTAATAAGCGAATATCCCCCCGAAGAAAAACCAGCCCAGGATAATTACCTGGAAACCAATCGCATCCTGGTCGGCCTGTCCCAGGCCGTGGTGGTCACCGAACTGTACCATGATTCCCTTTATACCCTGGACCTTCTGAAGTTCTGCAGCATGATAGGCAAACTGGCATTCCTGCCGATTGACCCCGAGTTGGGTGCTTTCGCCGATGAAACCAGCCTCAACCTGGCCGTGGAATACGGGGTCATTCCCATGGTTGGTTATGACAAAGTTGACGATATTATCAAAGCCCTCGTCTGATAAATACCATGAATGATTGTTACCTGACTATCGCCAACGAAGCCCATGCTGAAATCAAAATCAAAGGCTCCCGCTTTATCGGCGAAACTTTTCATGTCCGCACCGCCGAAGAAGCCCTGCAAAAACTGAATATTGTTCGCCAACGCGAATATGCCGCCACTCATCATTGTTATGCCTGGCAGGTCGGGGTGAACGAAGAAAAGTCGTTCAAGTATTCAGATGCCGGGGAACCGAGCGGCACTGCCGGCAAACCCATCTACGATGTCATTGCCGGTCATGATATAACCATGATCCTGTTAGTGGTTACCCGATATTTCGGCGGGACCAAACTGGGTACCGGCGGGCTGGTGCGAGCTTATAGTGATACGGCCGTGGCGGTCATGGATAAATCCGGGATAAAAGAAAATTATCTGACCGCTGATTATAAAATTATCCTGGAATTTCCCCATTATGACCGCTGGTTGAAAATTATCAACAATCTGGGTGCCCGGGTAGTCGATGCCGCTTTTGCCGAGAAGGTAACGATGCAGGTAGAAATACGGCTCAGCCGGGTTGAAAGGCTGAAACAGGCTTTCATGGAATTAACGGGAGGGAAAGGCGTTTTTGAATCGCTCAAGTAAAATTTCAAAAGTCGATTGCCTGGGACTGGGGATTATCCCGCTGGATTTCCTGATTCAGGTAACTTATTATCCCCCGGCTGGAGGAAAAATCGACGCCTCCGCCTTGAGTGTGATGGGTGGCGGGCCGATCCCTAATGCCCTGACCGGCCTGAGCCGCATGGGTCTTTCCATCACCCTCATAGCGGCCGTCGGTGACGACCTGGTCGGAAGGTTAATTCGTGAGGAACTGAAAAAAGAAAATATCGATTCACGTTTTATCATCGTTAAGAAAAACAAACAATCCGATTCAGCCTATGGTTTTGTGGAGGCGGGCAGCGGCCGGCGTACTATCGCCCTGTACCGAAAAATAAGGATTACCGCCCGTGACTTAACATTAAACCGCTACCCCATTCCCCGTTTGATACATCTCGATGGCCGTGACCTCGACGCCTGCCTAAAGCTGGCCCGCTGGGGCAGAAAAAAGGGCGCCCTTATTTCCTTTGACATCGGTTCCCGGAGAAATGACGTCTCCCCTGTTTTCCCGATGGTGGACCATCTGATTGTGTCCGATGTTTATGCTTTTGGTTTCACCGGTAAAAAAAACGCCCGTTCGGCTATCCTGAAACTAAAAGAATACTGCCCCGGCACCATTGTCATTACCGAGGGGATAAAAGGTTCCGTCGCTTATGAAAACGACCGCTGGCATCATCAGCATGCTTTCCGCGTTAAAAATATCGACACCACCGGCGCCGGGGATGCTTTCCATGCCGGTTACCTCTACGGCCTTTTAAAAGGCTTTTCCCTCGGGGAACGACTCACCTATGGCGCGGCCGCCGCCGCCCTTAAATGCACCCGCCTGGGAGCGAGAAATCTGCCGACCCTAAACGAAATCCGGCGTTTTTTGAAAAACCGCCCGAGGCGCTATGTTTGAATCTTTAAAACTACTGGACCAGCTTTTATTTTTATTCGTAAACCTTAAACTGGCTAATCCGGTCACCGATTTTATCATGCCCGTTATAACTTACGGCCAGGGGATCGTCGCCATCTACCTGAGCTGCCTGATAATCATGCTCTGGAAAGGCGACCGGCAACTGCGCTGGATGGTGCTCTTTTCGATTATTATTCTCATCCTGTGCGACCAGACAGCCAGTACGCTTTTGAAAAAATGGCTCTGCCGTCCCCGGCCCTGTCATATCATGAACGGTATCAATCTCCTGGTCGACTGCGGCGGGGGCTGGTCGATGCCTTCCTCGCATGCCACCAATGTTTTTGGTCAGTTTATTTTCTTTTCCCTTTTCTATAAAAGGTACGCCTGGATTCTGCTGTGCTATGCCGTCCTGGTGGCTGTCAGTCGGGTTTTTGTGGGGGTCCATTATCCCGGCGATATCCTGGTCGGCGCCCTGGTCGGCAGTGTTATCGGCCTTATCATGGTGCCGATATTTACCGGGCTGAAACCGCTGATAATACCCGGATTTAAAAGCGCACCTCCATCACAAGCAATTAAATAAAAAGAAAAAAAACATAAAATAAGGTAAAGTACATAAAAGTACAGGATAGCAGACTTATAAAAAAATGAGATTTCTATGTCGTATATAATTGAAACCGTAAAAGGTGATATCACTAGAACCAACACCGAAGCGATTGTCAACGCCGCCAATAACGAATTCTGGATGGGAGCCGGAGTAGCCGGCGCCATTAAAAGAGCGGGGGGCGAGATTATCGAGGAAGAAGCCATGAAGAAAGGACCGGTGATGCCGGGCCAGGCGGTCTATACCGGGGCCGGACGCTTAACCTTGAAATATGTTGTCCATGCCGCTGTCATGGGCCAGGATTTGAAAACCAGTGATAAACTTATTCGCCAGGCGACAGTGGCCAGCCTTTCTCTGGCTGACAAGCTGGGCGTAGAATCAATTGCTTTTCCGGCTTTCGGCACCGGGGTGGGCGGTTTTCCCATCAAAGCCTGCGCCTATATCATGGTCCGAGCCGTGAAAGGTTTTGAATCCCTGGCTGCAAATATTCAACGCGTACAGTTTTGCCTGTTCGACGACGTGGCCTATCGACTTTTCACCGATGAAGTTAATAAGAAAGAAGATTAAGGTTTATATTTCACTTTAAACTGACCGTTGACAGCAAGTGGCTTCTTCTCACTGTTTTCAAAATGGCCGGTGACGGTTCCGTAAAGAACATTTTTGGCCAGCGAGTCGACTACCAGGGTGCCGGATTGGGGAATAAAGATTTTTGTCTCCGGAGACTGCTCATAGCGCCCCAGCAGATGGATGAAGGAATTGCCGGACAAATCGATGGTTTGCGGCTTTATCTCCGGCGGCAGTTGAATATATATTCTTTTTTTTACATATTCGTCATATTCAAACATCAGCGTCCGGTAACGGTCGGCCGGTAATTTCTCCCCCCGCGTGCCGACTGTGATGACCAGGCAGTTGCCCGAACCCCGAACGGTTTTTAATTCGGCGAAAGGCTGATTGAGAACGGTATTATCCATAAATTCAGTCTGTTCCACTTTGACCTTCTTATCTTCACCGCCGGTATTCATGAACATTTCAAGGCGGTAACGACTGGAACAACCGCACCATATCAATCCGCTCAGAAGAATAAGTGAAAAAAGCCGCATTACTTTCATATTCATATATAAATTAACGTCTTAAAAATAATTTTGTTCAAGTTAAAAAAACCGGGCTCAGGCCGGGGCTTAAAGGGGCATTTCCATCAAACGATATTTCTTATAAATTTTGGCTCCCATCTGTTCGGCCGCCCGGCACATCAGCTCATTGGTTTCCAGTATCCAGGAAAGCTCCGCCCATTTATAACCTTTCTCGATTCCCTTTTTATAAGTATTAACAAAGAACATCATATCCAGCGCCCGCTTCTGGAATTCGGGTATCACACCCATCGTTATCATTCTGAGACCATCGATTTTATTACGCACCTTCGTATGCCAGAGAAGTTTGATAAAGCCCAGGGGAAAAAGGCGGCCATTCAGATGAATCAGGGCTTGATTTATATCCGGCAGGGCCAATGAAAACGCCACCGGCTGCTTCTCATATTCGGCGATAAAAACCAGGTCGGGATCGAAAATCTGTCTTAAATTACGGGCGGTATGAAAAAACTCTTCCTCCGCCATGGGCACAAATCCCCAGTTGTCCGACCAGGCCTGGTTGTAAATATCATTTATTTTCCTGACTTCGCGCTCAAAATCATTAACTCTCAACGAGCGTACCGTAATCCGGGTGCGCTGTTGCACCCGGCCGACGATATTCTGAATCCGTTCGGGGATCGGGTCATCACGGGTAATCCGGAAGGCGTTCAAATCCATGCACTTCTTAAGACCGAATTTCTCGGCCAGTTTGGGCTGGTAAGGATAATTATATGGCATCATAACCGTCGGCGGCATATCGAAACCATGTATCAGAAAACCGATTTCATGATTGGTGGAAAAATTCATCGGTCCCCTCATTTTTTCCATTCCCTCTTTTTTCAGGGTAATCAAAGCCACCTTCAAAAGGGTACGGGCAATGTCATAATCTTCGGGCGTATCCAGGAAACCGAAAAAGCCGACTTTGTCGGCATGGTACTGATTATGCTTATAATTGATACAGGTTGCCACCCGGCCGCAGACATCTCCGTCCTGCACAGCCAGAAAGAGTTTGACTTTTGCCGTCTTGTAAAACGGATTTTTTCTGAAATCAAAAAATTCCAGCCGCTCTGAGATTAATGGCCTGATATACTGGGGACAATTATGATACAGCTTGAAAGGATAGGTAATGAATTTTTTTAATAGTTCGGAGGAATCAACTTCAATAACATCAAGATTTGCCATAACCTAAAAGATCAAGCCTTTTTCCCGACCTACTTTGGCAACCACTTCCACCACCCGGTCAAGATGTTCTTTGGTATGGGTAGCCGTATAAGAGGTTCTAATCATGGCCTGACCGGTCGGTACTGCCGGGGAAATTACGGGATTAGAGAACACACCATTGTCAAAAAGCGCTTTCCAGAAAGCAAAGCATTCCAGGTCTTCGCCGATAACAATCGGTACAATGGGTGTCTGGGTGTTACCGACTCTGAAACCGAGGTCACGAAATTCCTTTTGCATGCGCCGGGCATTTTCCCATAACCGCTTTTTTCGTTCCGGTTCGCTTTGAATAATTTCCAGGGCTACCAGGACGGCCGCGGCCGCTGAGGGCGGAATCGAAGCGGAAAAAATATACGACCTGGCCTTGTGTTTGATATACTCTATCACCCTTTTTTCGCCGGCGACAAAACCACCGATTGCTGCAAAGGACTTGGAAAACGTTCCCATCGTCAGGTCAACTTCGTCTATCAGCCCGAAGTATTCGGCCGTACCGGCTCCGGTTTCACCCAGATAGCCGACCGCATGGGCGTCATCCACCATAATCCGGGCGCCGTATTTTTTGGCAATACGCACCAGTTCCGGCAGGTTAATGATATCCCCTTCCATGGAAAAAACACCATCCACCACCACCATAATCCCGCAGCGGGTGCTGTTATTGTTACGGATATTAACCAGCACCCTTTCAAAATCCTCCATATCGTTGTGAGCAAATTTATGCAATTTGCCGTAAGACAGCCGGGCACCATCCACAATACAGGCATGAACCTGGCGGTCGATGACGATAACATCATTTTTACCGACCAGGCAGGAAATAACACCCAGATTGGTCTGAAAACCGGTGGAAAAAACAATCGCCGC
>JAQUSF010000164.1 GCA_028715215.1 Candidatus Zixiibacteriota bacterium | reverse complement strand
TACCAATCCCCTGTATGTCGAGGTAGATATTCTGGGCCGGGTTTATGTCGTGTGTGCCGGTGATTATTACTCGGTATTCGGGAAGATTTTTATTATCGATGGGGAGAATGACGAAGTTGTTGAAAGTTTTGCCACGGGTGGTATTCCGGGAATGATTACCATCGGGCCGGATAATATCGCATATATGCCGGCGGCCGGGTTCGGCTATGAGCCTTATATTTTTTCTTACCATGCCCTGACTCTTGAAATTTACCACGATGAAAACAATCCTCTGCAGATTGGCGGTAACTGCCTGATGGCGATACCTTATCAGGATAGCACTATTTATGCGGGTAATTGGGCGTCCGACCTGGTCGAAGTGATTGATTCGGGTGGAACTCCGTTAAAAAGCTTTATCCTCGGCGATGGCCCCCTGCACCTTGGTTTCGATTACATGCCCGGCGATGTCAACGGTGATTATATGCTGGATATCAGCGATATCACCAGGATTATTGCTTACCTGTACCTGCAAGGTCCAAAACCACGCTGGCCTTCCTGGCGGGCTAATATGAACGGTGATTTTTATATCGACATTGCCGATATCACATTTTTAATCAATTACCTGTATATCAATCGTAATCCGGCGCCAAAAGTCGGCCCGACCTGGTTGTTACCGGAATGAATAAAGGTTATTAGATTAAATATTTGACGTCTGAGGTGAATTATGAAATATGTTTATTTTGTACCGGAAGTTCATTTTTCCTCTTTCTTTCACTGAAAATGTCACATTTTTAAGCGGTTTTTTTCTTTTTTTAAGGTTGATTTATTTATAAAACCTTCTTAAATTGTATTGTCCGAAAGTTATTCATCAAACCTAAATAACTAAAAGGTTAACGGTCAATATTATGGCTGGTTGGAGCTTGGAATATTCTTTTGAAGTTGATGAGCAGGGAGCCGTAATTTATGAAAAAATCCATGGTATCTGGAAAGCGGAAACCGCAACCAAATATCATGAAGATTTTATAAGCGAAGTGCAACCCCTGTTGCATTCAAACTGGGTTAAAGTGGTTGATTTGACCAACTGGAGAACCTCTTATCCCGAAGTCATCGAAATTATCGGCCAGCATCTGGAATGGTGCAGTAATAACAAGATGGTTCTGTCGCTTAATATTCTCAATAATCCCAGCACCTTTCGGCAATTGCACCAGATGTTTAAAATCGGAGGGACGAAGGATATGTCATACACTTTCAGGACTCATGCCGAGGCCAGGAAGTTTCTCAAGGAAAATTGGTTCGACAGGAAAAATTGATTCGACAGGAAAAATTGATTGCCCTCCATTAAATCTCATCGCTTAAAATTTTATATCTAAAAAGTAAATGTCAGAAACTGTCCGATACAAAAAAATTTCCTTTATTATTTTAAATAGCACTTAAACCAGCGGGCTATCCAGGTAAGCCGGGCAATACGGCGATCCGGCCGACCGTGCCGTGACAGTCCGTGCGACTCCTCGGGAAAGCGCACCATCTCCACTTTTTTCTTCAATATTTTCAGCATAAAAAACATTTCTTCGGCCTGCTCGATATTACATCGTAAGTCCTGCTCGCTGTGAATTATCAATATCGGAGTCTTTACATTTTTATAGTAAGTAATCGGCGAACATTTCTCATATAACTCCGGCCTGGCCCAGGGCCAGCCTTTGAACTCTTTTATAAAGTCGAACCCGACATCCGATGACCCCAAAAAACTGCTCAGGTTAACGACCGAACGCTGGGTCACGGCGGCTTTAAAACGGTCAGTGTGACCGATAATCCAGTTGGTCATATAACCGCCATAGGAACCGCCGGTAACGCCCATCTTGCGAGGGTTGATGAACTTCTGTTTTTCAAGATAATCGGCGGCGGCCATGCAGTCTTTATAATCCAGGCCGCCCCAGTCGGCGACGATTGCTTTCGCCCAGATTTCACCCCGGCCCTGTCCACCTCGCGGATTGGTATAAAAAACTACATAACCCTGGGCGGCCAGGTACTGCATCTCATGGAAAAAGGTATATCCGTATTGAGCCTGCGGACCGCCGTGGATTTCCAGAATCGAGGGATATCTGCGGCCGGCTTTGAAATCGGGAGGGAAGACCAGCCAGCCCTGGATTTCGGTGCCGTCGAATGACTTAAACCAGACTTCCCGCGTCCGGCCAAGAGTAATTTCTTTCTGCAGGAAACCGTTAAGGCAAGTATGAGTAACCGCCTTTTTCTCACCTCCATGGTCGGCCGGGCAGGTCATGACCTCGCCGGGGCAGGTCAGGTCGGAATATATAAAAGCAACGGTAGTGGTACGGCCGTTAAGCGAAAAATCCTTGACGTGACATTTTCCCTTAAAAACCCGGGTCGGCTTGCCGCCTTTACGGGGTATATAGAAAAGATGTGTCGCTCCCGTATCGGAAGACATGAAATATATCCGACGGCTGTCCGCCGACCAGCATAGTTTTGCCCCGTGTCCTTCACCCATGTCGCCGAGAGTCTGGTCATATGCACAGCGGTCATAACCGGGCATCAAATCCCGTGCCCGGGGAGAATTGTTGATACCAACCAGCCAGACATGCATATTAATCACGCCTGTGGATTCGTCGGCATTGTCGCTGCCGAGGTAGGCGATGTACTTGCCGTCAGGGGAGAACCGGGGCAGATTCACCGGTCCGGGCGGAGTGTGGATTTTATGTTCCCGGCCGCCTTTAAAGGGAATAATAAACAAGTCCGTGTTGTCAATTTCCAGGTCCTCGTCGGGACGGCGGTTGGAAACATAGACAATCCATTTACCGTCCGGGGAAAGATGCGGGTTAATATTATCTCTTTTACCCTTTGTTATTTTTCTCAGCGCGACCGACGCAATGTCCAGAGTGTAAATCTGGGTTCGGTCATGGGGCAAATATCCCAGGCCGTCCAGACGGTAAAAAAGCCGCGTGATATGCCGGTGAACTGGCGGTT
>JAQUSF010000109.1 GCA_028715215.1 Candidatus Zixiibacteriota bacterium | reverse complement strand
GAGGGATGAAATCCGGGTCAACGCCGCTTCCTCCTCACCGGGAACGGCCTGATCTTTGATAACCCGTTGATATTGAAGGTTTTCGGTTAACTGCTGGAGAAAGAGAACGGTTATGAAGAGGGTTGCACATGGGGAGCTTATTTATAACATGCTGTACCACAATAACTTGTAATTACTACCCCGACTGTCCATCGAACTCGTTTAGAAATATCTTCACAATCATTTCACGAATTAGAAAAGCCCATCTGCCTTCGCAGACGGGTTTGAGATATATATCTCTCAATTAAACACGTTTATGGACATGTTGCCAGGGGGGTATGCGACAGATACAGGTAATCTATCAACCGGGTTATATCCGATATATCCGGTTCGCCGCCGGAGGCATCAGCATCGGCTTCCTCCATACAGCAGAGCGGCACATGGCTCAGGTAAAGGTAGTCGATCAACCGGGTGATTTCCCTTTTGGAGCTGTCCCACTTTGCCGGTTAAACCGGAGCGGCAAGAATTAAATTATATTTTTACAGGAAACAATTGATTGATACTATTGTCTACGTATCACTCCTAGAACTAATATTGAAACCACCATGGTCTTTTCGCTCCTCCTTTAGATTCCGATTGCCCTGGAAGCACTCAGCTGCACAGCTTTAAAAAAAACAGGTAGGTTTAAATCAGCATACGCAAACCGTAAAAATTAAGCCCGTCACCTCGAATGTCATATTTGATAAACCGCAAATCACATAATCCGGGACATCATTGTTAATGAAATCCCGGCTGACCGGAAATATTTAACAAAGCACAGATAATTCTTATTAAACCGTGAATTTGGACAGCCATGACTGCTGACAATGAATGGAAACGCAGGGACTTTTTATCGGTTCTTTTTTCTTGTATTTTAATGCCATTCAGGCATTTAGATTTTATTACATGATCCGATAATATTAATTAATTGATTTATCTGAATAAGGCTGGAGAGTTTGAAAAAAAATCGCGATACAGTCACTGCTGAAAAATCCTCTCGAACGGTTCTTCAATTCAGTCGTAAATCCAGCCCTATAAATTATCACCAAGGCTCTTGCGGTGTAACGGATAATGAGATCCTTCCCGGCGATTTCGCCACCGATTCCCTGTCCTGTGGTTTAATAGTTTACAATTTAAAAAAGAATATTCTGTACGCTAACCCTACCTCGGAAAATATCCTGGGAATATCCTCAGAAATCATGCAGCAGCAGTTAAAATCGTTTATCCAAAATGAAAAAATAACCGCCTGTCAAGAAAACGAAAATCCGGGAATTTGTCCGATTTTATCTTTAGTTAATGAAAACAGACAGAACGGAAATGCCGTTTTAAAGGTGTATAATTACAATCGGAAAAAACACCTCCTGGTAAGCGTCAACACCACCCCGTTTTACCTTCCGGAAAGCAACGACTTTGAGTATGTCCTGATAACCATCAGGGATGTTACCGAAACCGTAAAAGCCGATGAAGCTCTGAAAAAAAGCGAGAAACGCTATCGGGATGTCATCAATAACTGCGGCGAGGGAATTGCCATATTACAGAATGATTACCTTATATTCACCAATCCTAAAGCCTGTGAAATAACCGGTTACTCGGAGAAGGAACTTTTAAGTAAACCGCTATTAGAATTTATCTATCCCGAGGACCGGGTTATGCTAAATCGTATCAAGGACGAGGTTCTCCTGCATCATCAGAGTCCCCCGCCGGTACAGTTCCGCTTCATAAACAGGCTCAACGAGCTGAAATGGTGTGAATGCATCACGGTCTTTATAATATGGGAAAACCAGCCCGCCACTTTAAATTTCTTCAGGGATATTACTCGTCGAAAACTGGCCGAGATGGCTCTAAAGGAAAGTGAAGAACGGTATCGCAATTTTATCGAAAATTATCACGGGATTGCCTTTATCAGTGACCTGTTCTTCAACATCAAATCCATCCACGGTTCCATTGAAGAAATAACCGGATATAAAGCGGACGACTTCCTGTCCCACCGCCTGGAATGGCATAAGATTATTTATCCGAAGGACATGCCGACCATTGAGAAAGATAACAACCTGCTGATATCTGTACCCGGTCATGCCATTCGGAGAACTTACCGTATTGTTCGAAAGGATGGTCAGATCAGGTGGGTAAATGAACATATCAAGAATAAATGCCCCCTTAGCGGCAAACCGCAGGCAATTGAAGGTTTTATCGAGGACGTTACGGATATTAAAAAGGTTGAGGAACTCGAATACCGTAACAGGTTCGAAAGACTGATTACCCTGATATCGTCGGACTTCATAAATATCGATACTGCCGACATTGACCGCGAAATAACGAAAGCCCTTAAAGAGATAGGCCGGTTTGCCGAAGCCGACCGCAGCTATGTTTTTATTTTCAAGGATGATTTTAAACATATCGAAAATACCCACGAATGGTGCCGTGAGGGCATTTCACCCCAAATAAATAACTGTAAAAACCTGAATATCGAACTCCTCCCCTGGTGGATGAATAAACTTAAAAACCGGGAAAATGTTTTAATCCCCAGTGTCATCGACCTACCCGCGTCGGCAGCCAGCGAAAAAGCGATACTTCAGTCTCAGGAAATTCAATCCCTGATTGTGGTTCCCATGTACCTCGGCAGAGTCCTGATCGGCTTCCTCGGTTTTGATGCCGTCCGCGAAATCAAAAACTGGTCCGAGGACACCATCACTCTTTTAAAAATGGTGGGAACCATTTTTACCAATGCCCTCGAACGGAAGAAGGCCGACGAGGAACTGCGAAAAGCCCACGACGAGCTGGAAAAACGCGTACGCGAAAGAACCCTGGAACTATCCGAGGCAAATCGGGAACTGGAAATAGAGCGAGAAGCTTTGCAGCAAAAGAATCTCGCTCTTAAAGAAATACTCAGCCAGATTGATGATGAAAAAAAGAATATGGCTAGGCAAATCCAGTCCAATATCGACCGCGTGGCTTTACCCCTATTCGATATTCTCGATGAACGCGTTTCGGACAGTGAAAAACACTACCTCAGGCTTCTTAAAAACTGTATCAGTGATTTAAGCTCCCCTTTTATAAGCTGTCTGGAAATGAAATATTCAAAACTGACACCCAGAGAAACAGAAATCTGTCAGATGATAAAAAACGGTTTCAGTTCGAAACAAATCGCCCGAGCTTTTAACATCTCCCTTCTGACAATTTTAAAACAGCGCAAGACCATTCGTAAAAAATTAAAAATCGCCAATAAAAAAATCAACCTGGCTTCATATCTTAAGACCCTTAAATAAAAAAACCGGCGGGATTCTCGACTCCAGCGCCCAACAGCTAACCATTTGCAAAACAACAGATTAAACCACTTTTAGGGTAAAAACCATACCCCTGTTTACCCCCAAAAAAGTCTCTCGTCAATAGTGTTTCAAGTTACGATTTATAAAAGTAGTTTTATGAACATCGATGAAAAAGGCATCTTTGAAATTTTAAAATCGCATCCGCATATATATAAAAGGAGAGGTTATGCAAGGTACCAGACACGTCTTCAAGGTCATGCTTTTGTTCATGAGCTTTCTTCTGTCGACCGGCGTCGCCAAAGAAAACAGTTCCCTTGAAGTAGACTTGTACGGTTACGTCAAGCTGGACGGGGCTTATGAGCAAAATTCAAGCAGTCACGGTAACTTTATTATGTGGGTAAATCCACAATACAACAACCGTGATGATGCCCAATTTAACATGACCGCCAACGAAACCCGTTTCGGAATTAATATAACGGAAAAAAGGCATCAGCCCATACTGGTTTCAGGTAAAATCGAATTTGACCTGTATGCCGGGGTAACCGGTGCTACGGTGGCTCAAAATAAAGCCATGCTCCAGTTGCGACATGCTTATTTTACCGTTGAAGCCGGTAAATTCAAAATGTTGGCGGGACAGAGCTGGGATATTATATCACCTTTAAATCCGGCTACTCTGAATTACCCGGTCTTGTGGAGTTGCGGTAATATCGGTTACCGTCGACCCCAGATCAGTCTCTTTTACTCCCCGACCAATGAAGGAAACACCAAAATAAACCTGGGTATGGGTTTCTTCCGCACTCTTGGTAACGACCTGACCCCGACTTTTACCCTGGCTGTCGCCGACGCCGATAAGACTGACGGTGATGATGATGGTACCGATGCCGCTATACCCACCATACAGGGCATTGTCGATATCAACCACAAATTCAATGACCGTTATAAAGTTCGTTTCGGTATTTCAGGGTTATGGGGGAAAATGGACGCTGAGGATAAACTCGGGGTATCGGAAGAATATGAGAACCGGGTTCTGGTCGGACACGGCAGTTTCGAATCAGGCGCTACTTTCGGATTATCAGGGGAATATTACTCCGGTTCGAATCTGGGCAGCTATTTCGGGGGTATATCCAACTCCAGTCTTGTCGACGGCCTGGCTTCTTCAGGCGGCTGGGCATCGCTCTGGTTTAAAACGACCCCGAAATTTAAATTTACCGCCGGTTACGGTTACGATGACCCGGATGACGATGACCTGAGTGACAATCAGCGTTCCAAAAACCAGTGTTTCTTCGGGAATATCGGTTATTCCATCGTTCCCCAGGTTATTCTGGGTCTAGAAATTTCTCAATGGAAAACAACTTATAAAAACGTGGAAACGGTGGATGATTTGCGTGTTCAGACTTCGCTAATTTTTAATTTCTGAAATAAATCAACAAAAACGAAAGGAATTTAACATGTTTACAAAATCAACCAAATCGTTGCTGACCATCCTGGTCATGTTGCTATTTGCCGCATCCTTCTCCTTTGCCCAGAATACGGTAAAAATAGGGCTTAACTATCCGGAAACAGGACCATATGCCGCTGAGGGCCTGGATCAGTACCGGGCAGCTACTATGGCCGTGGATGAAATTAATGCCTCCGGCGGTATTTTGGGAAACAAGGTTGAACTCGTCGTCCGGGATTCAAAATCCAATGTCGATGTCACCAAGAATAACGTTACAGAACTGATCGACCAGCAAAAAGTCAAAATGGTTTTCGGTGGTTCCTCCAGCGCGGTCGCCATTGCCGCAGGTGAAATTTGCCAGAAAAAAGGCGTACCCTTCTTTGGTACCCTGACTTACTCCACCGAGACCACCGGCACCAAGGGCCACCGCTACATGTTCAGGGAGTGCTATGATTCCTGGATGGCGGCAAAAGCCATTGCAGATTACTTGAATACCAACTTTGCCGGAAAAAAATACATGTATATCACTTCTGATTATACCTGGGGCTGGACCACCGAATCTTCGGTGCGAAAACTCACCAATACCGAAAATAAAGAGACGCATAAGGGGCTTCTGACGCCTCTGGGCACGACCGATTACAACAAGGAACTATCCCTGGCCAAGATGATCAAACCCGACGTTCTGGTTCTGGTTCTTTTCGGCAATGATATGTCAAGCGCCATCCGTCAGGCTACTTCTCTGGGTATTAAAGCCACCACCCAGATTGTCGTGCCGAATATTACTCTGGGAATGGCTGAAGGCGGCGGTCCCAAGGTTATGGAAGGCGTGATTGGCTCCCTGCCGTGGTGCTGGAGGATTCCCTATATATACAATTATCCGCGCGGTCAGAAATTCGTAGAAGATTTCGATAAAAGATTCAGCCGGTATCCCAGTACTTCCGGTGCCTCGGCTTATACCATCCTTTATGAATATAAAGATGCCGTGGAAAGAGCCAAGAGTTTTGATGCTCCGAAAGTCGTCCAGGCTTTGGAAGGCCACACCTACCAACTTTTGAAAGACCCTCAGACCTGGCGCGCCTTCGACCATCAGTCCCTTCAGACAGTCTATGCGGTCAAATGTAAACCCCAGACAGAAGTTCTCAAGGATAAGTACAAACTCGACTATTTTGAGATTATTAATAAGATGAACGGCGAACAGGCTGCTATTTCCAAGGAAGAATGGGTCGCCCAGAGAAAAGCCGGTAACCTGCCGGCACAACTCGAATCACTGGAGGTTATGGCGGAAAAATAATACCCTGCACGAATAAAACATGACCAGCTCGAACGGAAGATTCGGGCCGGGCGCTATTTTACAGGACTAGCTGTCCTGACAGGGTTTTAAATACAAGTCAATAAATAAGGGGATATAAATCTCATGTTAAAATGGAATATTCGCAATCAGATTCTCTGCTCCGGTTTTATCAGCCTTATCATGCTTGTCGGTTTGATTGTTTATTTCTATAATTTTACGAAAAGTGAATTCACTAAAAACAACGAAAACCTTATTGAGCTGACAGGTAAACAATTCGCCGATGAAATCAACCGGGAATTTGAAAACAACGCCAAGCTGTTCGATACCTGGGTAAAAGATGATGTTTTCGGAATAGCCATTGAATTCAATACCACCACCGAGCTGGGTGTTGAACTTGAAAAATGGCTTTCGGGGAACCCGGGTTTTGCCCTCCTGGCGTTAATAGATAAAAAGGGGCAGATCCTGGAAATCGCCAAAGCCCCCCGCCTTGAGGGGAATCATCATCAGCTTAAAGGACAGTTGCTGCCGGACTTTAATGAACTCACTGGTGATAACAGGAAAAAAGTTATCTTTACAACCAGTAAAACACTTTCTCAGATAAACCGGAAATACGATAAGGCATACATCTTCTATCAACCTGCAACCAGTACTTCCGGTGAAACCAATGGTGCCCTGGTGGCTTTTTCCGACTGGACGGTTGTTAACAACCTTATCGAGGCCTGTCATGAAGTATTACTCGGCTATGGTTTCAGAGATGCTGCTTCCCTGTTAATTTTCCCCAGGAAAAATCTTATTACCTCTGGTACCAGTTCCGTTCTTGCACAGGCCAATACTATAGAACTGACTCAGTACGCCGCCAGTGCTCAGGATAATGCCGTTGTCATAAGTGATTTCAACAGCCAGTCTACGTTTGCCGGCAGTCATCTTTTGAAACCGCCCTCGTTGAATTCTCAGAATTCTGCCGACCTGGAACACCCGGTGTTGTTGAACTTGATACCGGAAGACAAGGTCATGGCCATATTGAATAAACAACTTCTCAAGATAATTATTATCGGTATTTTCGGGTCCCTGCTGGTTTTGTTCATCAGCTATACGATTTCCATGAAAATATCAAAACGCATATCCCAGGTTGCCCGGGTAGCCCAGGCCATGGCCACCGGCGACATTGACCAAACCTTAAGTATTACCAGTAACGATGAGACCGGTGTACTGGCGAATGCCTTCGGCAACCTGTCGACTTATGTCAGGGATATGGCTATGGCGGCGAAAAAGATTGCCGAGGGCGACCTGACAATTGAGGTTCACCCGAGAACGGAAAAGGACCTGCTTGGTTCCTCCTTTAAAAACATGATTGAAAGGCTCTCGGATATCATCAGAAAAATAAAAGACAACGCCCGCGGTCTGGCTACCGCCGGTTCCCAGATTTCTTCGACTTCGGAACACATGTCGAAAGGCGTCAAGGACCAGGTTGAGAAAATAAACCAGATTTCAACCGCCATCGAAGAAATGACCTCCAACATTGTCACCTCGTCCAAAAATTCCGGTGAAGCCTCCCAGGTATCCAAAAATGCTTCCGACTTTGCCAATACCGGGGGTGAAATCGTCAATGAAACCATCGAGGGAATGCAGAAAATAACCAGTGTGGTCGGCAAATCAGCCGAATCTATCAGCAAGCTGGCTCATTCCGCTGACCAGATAGGGGAAATCATCAGCGTTATCGATGAAATCGCCGACCAGACCAATCTTCTGGCTCTGAATGCCGCCATTGAAGCCGCTCGTGCGGGAGAACAGGGTCGCGGTTTCGCCGTAGTCGCCGACGAGGTAAGAAAACTTGCGGAACGGACCGGCAAGGCTACCGGAGAAATTACAGAAATGATCAAGGGCATCCAGAATGAAACCGAGGACGCCGTTAAATCAATGGAAGCCGGGGTCCAGGAAGTTGATAAAGGACGAGTCCTGGTCGATAAAGCCGGCAGTAACCTGAGCGAAATAGTCAATATGTCCCAGCAGGTATCTCAGATGATACAACAGATTGCCCGGGCTTCCGATGAACAATCGATTGCCGCCGAAGAAATTTCGAAAAATATCGAAAGAATTTCCGAAGTTTCAAAAGAAACCGCCTCCGGTGCCGAGCAATCATTTAAGGCGGCTGAAGAACTGAATTGCCAGGCCGAAATCCTTGAAGAAATGGTCAGTCATTTCAATATTAAAGGAGCGGACAAAAGATAAACGACCGGACCAGCTTAAGATACTCCATAATTCAATACCGCTTTATCCAAGCGTGTGAAATATTGACAATATTCACACGCTTTTTTATTTGCCGACATAAAGTAATCCCGGACATATTTCGGCAAAATCACCCGCTTAACGTCAATAAAAAAACTTCTTATTGAGCACTGGCTGTAAGGATAAAACCACTCATTTAATTTGTCCCTGATCTACATGCAAAGTTTTTTATCTTTTATGTATCAGGGGTCATATTGTAAACGTTCCCCCGGCTGTCTGTTAAAACCTTAAATTTTATATATTCTCTTTTCATAAGTTATAAAAGTTTATGGGGTTATCTTATTTCATAAAAAAGTATAGGTGTATGTATGGCTCCAGACGGCAGGTAAATTGCTTGACTATATTAGGAGAATAAACTTTATTTTTTAATTGTCTCGCAAAAACTTAGAGACTATTTAAAAAAGGATTGACACGATCGAAATGAAATCCAATAAAAAATCCAGACCCTATTATGCCCTTCACATCTTCCAGCTTCTTCTGGCATTTAGCTGCCTCATTATATTATCCTCCGATATCCAGGCACAGGGAATAGATACTCTTTCTCGATTAAATGTTCCCGACAGATTTGATACGACCGTTGCACAAAAACAGGATTTACTCCTTTTTGGATTCGGAGAACTTTTAGTCCATGCCTGGGACATCAAGGGCGATATTCGGGCATTTGAACTTAATAATGCATCGTTCAAGGACAATTTTTCCACCAACTACCGTACCTCGATATTCGCCAATGGTAACCTCAGCCGGAAATTCTTTGTCAACGGTGTCACGGTTCTGGATTCACGCCTTGACGACGAGTACCGCCATGCCGACCCCTCGGTATTCCGGTTGAAAATGTCGATGACTTCAACGGAACCGCTCTGGGACAACTGGCGCTTTACCGGGGAAACCGTGTATGACCCCAATCGACAATGGGAATACGGCAACCTTGATACGCGTCTGTTTTATCAGCCGCAACGCCCGGCCCGCCTGGAGATGCTGGCGCGGCTGGAATCGGAAACAAACGGTTATATCGAGGGCGGTTCACTCCGGTCAAGCTTCAAGGAAGCCAGATTTAGCCTGTACAACCGTTCGCTTTTCGGCGCTTATGCCGATTTGCACAGCGGCCCGGTTGGAATCGAAGCGGTCGGCGGTAAACTGGAGGGAAAGACTTTTCGTGAAGGTGCGGTGGTGGGAATTCGCGCTGACGGAACAACCGGACCGTATGACCTCAAATACGCCCCGGTGACCAGGGGCAGTGAAGAAGTGAAAATCGAGGTCCGGGACCGCTTCAACGAATCAACCGTCCTGTCAAGCCGAACGATGTTGCGTGACGTCGATTATACGGTTGACTATGAGCGCGGGCGAATAATTCTGTATCAGCCGGTTGCCAGCGAAACAATCGCTTCCGACCCGGTGTATATTGTCATCACCTATGACTACCAGCGTTCCGAAAACGACGAAATACTCGGTTCACGGCTCAAAGTGTCGCCGGTCGAGGGTACTCAAATAAGTGCCACTTACCTGCACCGTTTTATCGATGATGAAGCGGAAGGCGCCGGAGCCGAGGAACCCGAAGACCTGGTGACAGGTGATATAAATCTTGATTTGAAAAAATACGGCCAGGCTTATGTCGAAATCGGCGGGGCTGAAAATCCCGATGAGGACGAAACCAACACCGCTCTGCGCACCGGCTGGGAGGGTAAAATCACCTCGCAACTGGGCCTTAAAGCGGCTTACCAGCGGGTCGAAGACCAGTACCGGACTTTCGGCAATACCGACCTTATCCCGACCTTAAACCAGCAACGATGGCACCTTGAAGGTAATTTCGAATTTTCAGAAAAACATAAAATCACGGGTTCCTTCAACCAAATCCGGGGTCTGGAAGCCAACGGTCAGTATAATACCTATCCCGGGCACCGCGATGAAAAAATTTACGCTATGGGTTTTCAGAACCGTTTGTCCGACAACTTTCGCTTCGGACTGAACCTGGAACGGCGGGATATCGTAAATGCCGATGACCCTGCAACCGAAGACAACCGCCAGCATCGTATTATACTCGAACTGGACGGCCGCAAAGACAGCGTCCCGGTTCTGCGGCTTTTCACCTACGGCCTGCACTATGAATTCATAACCAGGCAGAACTTTATAGCCAGTACCGGGAATACCAATACCAACCAGGCAGCCCTCACCGTGGGCAGTGAACCTTCCCGCGGCACCCGCCTTGACCTGACCCAGAAAATTCATCTGACCAAAGACCGCTACCTGGACACCTGGTCAGCGCGTGAAGACGCTACTTTTGCTTCCGCCCGGGTTCAGCCATTCGCCAACTTAAGCTCCCGAGCAACCCTGGAATACAAACGCTTTACCATTCCGGGAGATGATTTGAAACTCTGGCAGGACTACCCGACCAAAATAGAACGTTCGGGAACATTCGCCGTGGAGTACCTGCCTTTAGCCGCGGTGAAAAGTTTTGGTAAATTCGGCCGTTATGAAATCGAGCAATGGTGGCACGATTCCACCACCCGCAACACCAATGACTTTATCATGGGCCAGGTCACGTACTTCTACAGCCACCACCTGTCATTCAATGCCGAATCGGAATATACCCGAAAAGTTTATCTTTCACGGCAGGAAACCCTCAACAAGGTATGGGACCTCGGGTTCCGGGTCAACTGGAACAAAAATCGTTTTAAC
>JAQUSF010000108.1 GCA_028715215.1 Candidatus Zixiibacteriota bacterium | reverse complement strand
ACTAACTCTATCTCCATATTGCCCTTTTGGCCTATTGGGATCAAATCTCCTTGCAGTAATCCGGAAAAATCGATAGAGCATACTACTTATCATAGTCCTCCTTCACAAGCGGCAACAAGCCATATCCGTTTGGATTACAATATAGCTGGACTTACTCACTCTCGCAAGCTATATTTATAACTGAACACTCGAATCAAGGATGATGCCTATGCCGAGAGAAAAAACGACTCATACGAAACCGAAGATGATTCACATTCGACTGAGTGAGGAACTTCATCAGAGATTGCGAATTCAAGTGGCCAAAGAAAATCAGACTATCCAAGACTGGGTGGAACAGCTAATCGACAAGAACGTCAAGCCGGGGAGAGGGAGACAGTCTTGAGCCCAGTCAATGGTGAGAAGAAGCGGTGTTATGTCTATGCGAGGCTGTCCACGGAGGATCAGCACCGGCGCGCCGAATACTCGTCGCTTGAGAGTCAGGAAAAGGTCTGTAAGGCTTACATCGCCAGCCAGGAGCCGAACGGCTGGAAGTATGTGACGACAATCAAGGATCTTAGTTCCGGCGGCAGCACTGATCGCCCCGGACTGAGCGAGCTTCTCGAACATATCAAGCAAAACAAAGTCGATGTGGTCGTCACGACCAAAATGGATCGGCTAACCAGGAATATCAAAGATTTCTGGACGCTCTACGAAATCATGCAGGAACATGACTGCCAGTTCGTCTGCGCCACCCAAGAGCTCAACTCGACCACCGCACATGGCCGGTTTTTCATCAACATTCTCATGAGCTTTGCAGAGTTCGAACTGGAGACAATTCGGGAAAGAACCCGGGCAAAGATGCTTTCCCAGGCCGAAGAGGGTCTCTGGCACGGCGGACGGTCCCCGTTTGGTTACGAACGGCACAAGGATAGGAAGGGTCTGCTGATTCCGCACAAGACGGAAGCGGCTGTCGTGAGGAAGATCTTCGATCTTTTCGTCAAGTTGGGGTCGCCGGCAGCGGTAGCCAAAGAAATCAATGGCATGGGTTATCGGACTAAGAGTAAGAAGAAAACCAAGTTCTCCAAATGGACCATCACCTATATTCTTTCCAATCCGCTCTATATTGGGAAGACGACGTTCGGCGGTCAGAGCTTTGAAGGCAAACACAAGGCGCTTATTCCGGTCAACCGGTTCAACCACGTACAGAAGATGCTGGAGAAAAACAAACAGACCCGCACCGGACCGACCCAGAACAAGTACAACTTCCGGCTAAGGAGTATCCTCAAATGCGGTGATTGCGGCTCGATGATGACACCGAGTCCAGCCAAGAGCGGCAAGTATCTTTATTACCGCTGCACCAAAGTCTCAAAGTATTCAAAAGATGAATGTAAGGTCAGAAAGATTGGTGCTCGTGCGATTGAAGATGCGGTCGTCAACAAGCTGTGCGAGATCGGAACGGACGAGGCTGTCATCAAAGAAGCGGTTCGCAAGGCTAACAAGGCTTCAGTGACCAATGCCAAGACCAAGACCAAAGAGCTGAATGCCTTGAAAAAGGAACTGAAGCCGGTTCAAGACTCAATCGACAACATGATCCGATACGTGGAGAAGCACGGCGACCTGCCAAAAGCGATGTCTGACCGACTACCGGAACTCGAAACCCGAAAAGAACAACTGGAAACTCAGATTCAGCGCCTGGAATTCGAGATTGGACAGCTCAAAGACTACCAAATCGATACTGAGTTGCTTACAAAGACGCTGCAGGACTTCCGGGCCATCTATAACGAACTGACGCCGGAAGAGCAGACACGTCTGTTACAGCTTATGGTTCAAGAAGTTGTCCTGGGGGAAAACACGCTTAAGATATCTGTTTTTCCGCTTGGGGATTCTGGAAAGCCTCTGGAATACCTGCTAAAACATCCAGAGTTTGCTGAGAGTGATAAAAAGCGGGGTTGACGAGGCTCGAACTCGCGACCTCCTGCGTGACAGGCAGGCGTTCTAACCGACTGAACTACAACCCCGACTTAATTCCGCTTTTCAAATAGCCCTGAGCGATTATCTCTACAACCATCTATATTTATCGACTATATATTCTTATAATCGCTTTAATATCTTATCGACTCTCTTCGCATTCTTTCCAGCGCAGGAACCCTTTAAATGGGCGGTACTGGATTCGAACCAGTGACCCCCTGCGTGTAAGGCAGGTGCTCTAACCAGCTGAGCTAACCGCCCTTCTTTCAAGACCCGCCAGACGCAGAGCCTTCAATTGCCGGTTAGCAATATATATCAGATTCCTGAAATATCAAGAACTTTCAGCAACCCCCCACCTTTAAAAATAAAAATATATAATTCCCCGTTTCCGTATCAAAAATACTATTCCCGGCGAACTCAGCCTAAAATAAAGGCTCAAATTCAGGGCTACTGCTGAACCGGAGTTTCGGGTGTTTCCGCCGTTTCCTCGGGCCGACCTCTCACTATTATCGCCAGAGGCATCAAAACGCAATAACCCAAAACCAGTAAAATCGGCGCCAGCGTCATCGAGCCGTAACCCAGAAGAATAAACCCGAGTATCATCGCCACCAGAGCCGCCCCAAAAAGGATATAATTCTTCCGGCCAAACGGCCACCGGGTAACCCGGTCAGGCGGGCTTTGCTTTTTCTTTTTAATCTCTGCCATAATACCTGTTAAAATAGATTTTAAGAGCCCTTTGTCAAGTCGTAATCTTAACCGGGACATTATTTTGGTATCGGTTTTTGTACACCACCGATAACCCCACCGCCCAGATAAACATCAATAACTGCCGCACTTCTTCATCACCAAAGGTACACTCCGACAGGGAACTGGTCAAAAAAACCACCGAACCAAGAAGCGCCGCCAGTAACAGCCGTCGGTCACTCTCCAAAATAGCTCTAGAACGGTAGGCCGAACCCAAAAGTGTCAGGGCGCCGACCCAGATACCCCCGAAAACCATAAGGCCGGGTATTCCGCTGATCGCGCCAACCTGCAGAAAGTCATTGTGGGCATGGGGATAAATCCGCCACCAGGGGATATCTTCTCGAAGGTACTCTTTGTACGCCCGGCTGAAGCCGCCCTGTCCCACCCCGAACAGCGGATGGTCGGCTATGATATGCAGCGACTTTCCCCAGATAAAAACCCGGCTTTCCTCCCGCCGGGAATCAAAATCCTGTAAAATTTTATCGGTGTAACGTTCATAATATTTCGGCAGGCTGACAATGACCATTACCAGAACCGCCACCAGTATCATGACCGGCAAAAAATATTTTCGTTTACAAACCAACCCCAGGGCTAAAAGACCAACTACCGATGCCGCCATGGCTCCCCGGCTGAAGGTAAACATCACCGCCACAAAACCAATTATGCCGATAACCATAATAAGCCGGCGAATCCATTTCTTGATATCCTGACCAGGAGAAACGGCATAACCGATAAAAAATAATGACGCCACCGCAAAATAATTTCCAAAAGTAAGGGGATGAGAGAAATTCCCCGATACACGGGTGGTACCGTCGGCCAGGGTGCTTAAGGCATATGACTTAAACCAGTGCTGGCCGGTAAAATGCTGAATAATACCATAAGTACCTGTCAGAAAAACGCCGGCGGCAAATGCCCCGAGCAACCACCGGCGGTATTTATCCTTCTGAAAAAGATAGATACCAACGGGGATAATAAAGAAAAGCCATTCTTCGAGCGTGCCCTTCATGGAAGCCAGGGGTCGTTCAGCAATAGCCGAGGTCAGCAACAGCCAGAAAATATACAGCCCGATAAAAATATAAAACCATTTGAACTCTTTAATAAAAGGCTGATGACGGTCCCTTATGATATTTATCAGGAATAAGAAAAGCGCCAGACCGAGCGCCGACTGGGAAAGGGCTATAGAAAACGCGGAACTGAAAATAAAAAGAGCGTAGAAACCCAGAAGAGCCTTGAGCCACCATTCTGAATTCAACGCGGTCATGCAAAAAGGTCGCTTTCGACCATTTCTACCAGAAGGTGAATTAGAAAGAGATGTTCTTCCTGGATTCTCTGAGTCGAGGAATGGGGAACGACCAG
This sequence comes from Candidatus Zixiibacteriota bacterium, assembly GCA_028715215.1. GTDB lineage: Bacteria > Zixibacteria > MSB-5A5 > GN15 > FEB-12 > JAFGNW01. The sequence goes on along the minus strand of JAQUSF010000108.1, from coordinate 7,011 downwards.
CACCCGTTCCACGATTTTAGCGAGCTTGCCGCCGTTGCCGCCAAGAAGCGCCGTGGTCAACAAGCTTTTTTTATGCGCCATGGCCACGGCTTCAATCAAGTTGGGCGAATTACCCGAGGTGGACATGATGAACAGCATATCCCCCTTGTTACCCAAGCCCTCGACCTGGCGGGCGAACATTTTCTCAAAACCGAAGTCGTTGGCGGCCGCGGTCATTACCGCCGGGTCCACACACAGCGCCAGGGCCGGAAGGGACTGGCGGTTTTTCTGGGCGGTCAGGCGGACAACCATCTCAGCGGCGAAATGAGCCGCCATAGCCGCCGACCCGCCGTTACCGGCGATGAGAAGCTTCCCCCCGGAACCAATTACCCCGGAAATAACATCGGCCACTTCCAGAAGTTTGTTGCCCAGCTGGTCGATAACACTCTTGCGGATAATCGCGGTTTCTTCGCCCAGCTTCACCAGGCGTACCTGTTTATCTTCTTTATTCATACCGGCACCGTCTTTCCGGGATGAGCCGCCTGAGCCAGTTGCCGCAGATGATTGAACCGGGTGTCAAACTCGAACCGGTTGCCCACCACCACAAACGATGCCCCGGCTTTGATGCGCCGGGCACATTCTTCAGCTTCGCTCAGGCCACCTCCCACCATAATGGGAATATCAATGTAGGCAGCAACCGCCCTGACCATCTCCACCGGAACTGGTTGTGCCGCCCCCGAACCGGCTTCCAGATAGACCAGTTTCATCCCCATATACTGTGCCGCCAGGGCATGCGCACAGGCAATATCGAATTTCGTCCGGGGAATCGGCATTGTTCCCGAGATATACTGCACCGAGGTGAGCGGTCCCGACTCGATTAAAATGTAACCGGTGGCAATCGGCTCAAGACCATACCGCTTCACCAGCGGGGCACCCTTGACCTGTTCATCAATAAGGTAATTGGGATTGCGACCGGAAATAAGCGATGAAAACAAAACCGCATCGGCATGAGGGGTAAGCTGGGCGAACGAACCGGGAAAGATAATAACCGGCAGGGTGGTTACTTCTTTTATCTTCCTGACGGCTTCGGAGAAATCGACATTCAGCATAAAAGAGGTTCCGACCAGCAGGGCGTCCACCCCGCAGTCCCGGGCCGCTTCGGCCAGTTTTAAATAGTGTCTTTCCTCGACGCTGTCCGGGTCCAGCAACAGCAGGAAACCGCCGCCGCGCTCATGCTTGATACTCAAAAGATACTGATAGACCTTACTCATCTTATTTAGTTTTCTTTTCCTCAAATAATTTTCTTACGGCCTGGAATACTTCCTCCGGCAGGGTACCTTCGGCTACCGTGCCCTGGGCAAAAGATGTTTTGCCGCCGCCCCGTCCGCCGAAACGATTCAGCAGGACCCGGGTAAAACTCCCGGCATCGAATTTGTATTTTTTCTCCATCGTCGCGGTAGCCGCCGCCATGAAAGTCATCTTGCCGTTGACCTGTCCCATCCCGACCGCCACCCGGGTATCGTTCATCGCTTTCTGAGCGTCTATCCAGGCGCCCATGGTATCGCGGTCAGTAGTTCCAAAATCATAAGTCACCAGTGTGAAATTACCGATTTCCGTTTCATCACCGACATTCTTTGACCCGCCGGTGAACATGGCTTCCCTGGTCCGCTTGAGCTCCTTCTGCAGCACCTGGCAGTCTTCCTTAAGCTGCGCTATCCCGGCCAGGACCTCGGCTTCCGGACGGCCGACGATGGCGGAGATGTCGCCCCGGAATTTTTTGTTCGCCAGCATATACCTGACCGCTTCCCGGCCGGTGATGGCTTCAATCCGCCGCACCCCGGAAGCAATGCCGGTTTCTAAAACGATAAAGAACGGCCCGATTTGCGAAATATTCTCGACATGGGTACCACCGCATAGTTCTTTGGAAAAACCCGGCACCGACACCACCCGCACTTTATCGCCGTACTTTTCACCGAACAGCGCCATCGCCCCGCTTTTCTTTGCGTCGTTGATATCCATGATATCGGTAGCCACGGTCTTCCCTTTCAGAATCTCGGCATTGACCATTTCCTCGACCCGGGCGATTTCGTCGTCGGTCATCGGCTGGTGGTGAGAAAAATCAAAACGAAGGCGGTCGGGACCGACGTAAGAACCGGACTGCTTGACATGGTCACCCAGTACTTGCCGCAGGGCGGCGTGCATAAGGTGGGTGGCGGTATGGTTGCGCATGATATCCCAGCGACGCTCGCTGTCAACAGTAACTTTGAGATCTTGTTTGAAGACATTAAATTCACCTGATGATACATCACCACCAATAACTTTACCAAAGTGTATATAATAATCCTTATAAGTTTTGACTTGGTCAACTTTCATCGTCCATGAATTATCACTGCTAGAGATAATACCAATATCACTTATTTGACCACCAGCCTCTACATAAAATGGTGTTTTATCTAATATAACAGCAAAATCTGGTAACTCATCAAATCCTGAGTTAAGTATCATTCGAGCATGTACAGTCATCTCGTCACGTACAAATTCCGTAGGTTTTCCACCTTGTATTATACCTTTTTCAATATAATCAATCATTCGCTGTAATCTTGAATCCAATATAACATTAAAATCAGAATTTTCCTTAGAACGAACTTGTTGTCTTCTCATCGCCCGGTCAAACCCCTCCCGGTCCAGCGTCAACCCCTTTTCACCGGCGATTATCTCCGTCAAATCATAGGGGAAACCATAAGTATCATAGAGCCGGAAAACTTCCTCACCGTCGATAACCGTCCGATGTTCAACTTTGACCTTGCGCGCGATCCGGTCAATCATTTCCAGACCCGTCGCCAGGGTTCGCCCGAATGACTCTTCCTCAAGCCTGATAACATTCTGGATATGCTTTTCTTTTTCTTTAATCTCCGGATAAGCCGCGCCCATTTCATTCACCAGCACCGGCACCAGCTTATAGATAAAAGGTTCTTCGGCTCCCAGCAAGCGCCCGTGGCGGGCGGCCCGGCGAAGTATCCGCCGCAGAACATACCCCCGGCCCTCGTTGGATATCCCCGCCCCGTCGGCGAGGCAGAAAGTCAGCGCCCGCAAATGGTCGGCGATTACATGATGCGAACTCATGTTGTCGCCGTATCGGCTGTGCGTTATTTCCGAAATCGCCCCGATAATACTTTTGAAAATATCGATGCCATAGTTGGTCTCGGCGCTTTGAATGATGGCGGCAATTCGCTCCAGTCCCGCCCCGGTGTCCACTGACGGTTTCGGCAGGGGCAGCACCTTCCCGCCGGGCAACTGGTCGTCCTGCATGAACACCAGGTTCCAGATTTCAATAAAGCGGTCGGTTTCACCATTAATAATATCACCGGAACCGTTTCCGTATTTTTCACCGCGGTCGAAATGAATCTCCGAACAGGGACCACATGGTCCCACCTCGCCCATCGACCAGAAATTGTCTTTTTTGCCGAAACGTAAAATCCGCCCGTTTTTAAGTTCGGGGGCGATTTTACCCCACAGCTCGAAAGCCGCGTCATCGGTCTCGTACACCGTAGCATAAAGCCGCTCTTTGGGCAGACCCAAATCCCGGGTCACCCATTCCCAGGCGTAAAAGATGGCTTCTTCCTTGTAGTAGTCGCCGAACGAAAAATTACCCAGCATTTCAAAGAAAGTGTGGTGACGGGAGGTGAAGCCGACATTGTCAAGGTCGTTATGTTTGCCGCCGGCACGCATGCATTTTTGCGAACTGGTCGCTCGTTTATAATCCAGCACGCGCTTGCCGGTAAAAACATCCTTGAACTGATTCATCCCGGCATTGGCGAACAGGATAGTCGGGTCGTCAAAGGGAATCACCGGCGAGGACGGCACCACCCGGTGGTCTTGATTTCTGAAATAGTCCAGAAATGATTGTCTTATCTCGGAAGTATTAATCGTCGTCTACCTTGTTTTGCAGTTTGTATAATCTTTCAAAAGCGGTTTTCGCCGCCTCATAACCAATCCCTCTACGGGAAAGGTAATTATACGCTTTCCGGCGGGCTCTTTCAAGCTCAAAGTGACCGATCAACCGCCATCTTTTCTTAAGTGAATTCAACGCCAGCATGGTCTCGTCCTGACCAGCCAGGACCGTCTCGGCGATTTTCTCGGCCAGTTCGCGGTCAATCTTTTTTCGCTGCAGAAAGGCAATCAGATAAGCACGCCCGGCCGGGTTTTTTTCCAGTGTTTTTTCCGCCGCCTTCAAAGCATAACGGGCGTCATCCACCAGCCCCATCGCCACATATTTTTTTACCGTAAGGTCAATTAAAGCCGGGGGAAATTGGCGTCGGGCAAGTTTCGCTTTTAACTCGCCGCTGGAATATTCGCGCCCCGCCAGAAAATGCCGCACCAGGCTATCACAAGCCAAACGGTCAGATTCGGCTTTCAGCTTTTCGAACTGCGGCAAGGTTATGACGATGCCCTCTTTTAAACGAAATTTATAAACCAGCTCTTCAGAGACAGCAAGTGGTGTTTCCTGACCGGACACAGTCAAATAATACATTGAGCCACCCGGGACAATCTTTTCTATCTTGATGTGTTCTTCCATAACCATATATTAATGAGCATTCTTAAGTTATCATTTTAAATCGACCTTTAAAATAATAAATTTTATCAGCTCTTTTAAAATTTTAATACCGTAAAGTACCAAAAACTACAATATGCCTGAAAAAAATACGGTTTTCTTTTAATTCAATATTGACTAAGGTTTTTAATATTTGTATTTTATTTTACAGGTAGCTCATGATAACCCATTATATACTACAGGGTTTATAAAAAATAAATTTAAAATAGTATTTATTTATGATACCATAATAACTTACGAATAATATTTTAAACTTTAACTATATGTCGGGATTAGATATGGATTTGGATCTTCAGGGAAATATCGAAAAATTCACTTTACCTGAAATTTTTCAGCTAATTGCCGTTAGCCGGAAATCAGGTACGCTGGGCATCCAGAAAGACGATTCCATCGTCATGATTTATTTTAAAAACGGCGATATCATTTACGGCTATGGTCCGCGCCAGACTTTTCATCTGGGGCAGCTTTTAAAAGAACGGGGCAAACTTAGCGCCACCCAGCTTGAGGACGCCATCAATACTCAGGCGCGTACGCAAAATTCCAAACGGCTGGGTGAAATTCTCATTCATAAAAAATTCATCGAGCGCGCCGACCTCCAGGAAGTCGTCCGCGAACAAATCCAGGAACTTCTTTATTCGCTCCTTTCCTGGCAGACCGGCTCTTTCAAATTTTATGAAAACCAGTTCCCCACCGATGAGGAAATCACGGTCAACCTGTCGGTGGAGAATGTCATTATGGAAGGTCTGCGCAGGTTGGATGAAATGAACCTGGTCAAGGAGACCCTGCCGGACCTCGACCGGGTCTATTCCATCGCCGCCTCACAGGCCGGGCGGACCCGGGCGGTCACGCTTAAAGCCCCGGAATGGAATATCATGGCACTCGTCAACGGCCAGCGTTCCCTTAATGAAATCTGCAGCCTCAGTCCTCTTGACCGCAACGAAACCCTGATTAAACTGGCACAACTGAAACTGGCCGGGATAATTACCCAAACTGAAAAAAAGACCGCCGACGCACCTTCGGTTGACCTTACCGGAATGGTCAACCGCCTCTCGGAGTTGTTCGATGATTACCTGACCGAAAAGGAAAGCCGTCTCGGCGATGAACGTCGTATTACCCGCACATTCGTGGAGGAAACCAATTGAACCAGGTCGAAGCCCTAAAAACACTGGAAGGTTTACTCGAAAATTTCCTTGAGCGGGTCGTTAAATTAAAATATAACCAGTTGCAAACCCTGGGCGGTATAAATCGTCTCGACGATATCGCCCGCCGAATGGATATCAACGTCGATTTCACGGAAGAAATCGGCAACTGGTTTGCCCGGCACAACAGCTGGTTAGAGGAAAATCGTTTCCGGGAAATCGAGGAAAACCGTCTTCAGACAATCCTTGAAGAAATCCGCAAGAAGATGTCCGACAGAGAGTTTCCCTCTCCCGCCGAGAACAAAATCCGGACTGAAATCGACCGCTGGAGCCGGACTTTAAAAGAATCCCGCAAAATTATCCTGAAAAAACCCCCGGAAACCCCCCGCATCCCGGAACCGGTTCCCCCGGCTCCTGTTGCGGAATCCATCCGGTTGGATAATGACATCCCGGCTTCAATTGCCCGCTTCGACTACACCCTCAAGCGCCTTGCCGCCATATTTTCCGAAATGTCCATATCAAGGGAGCACCTTCTGTCGGTTCTCGACGATTCCCTTAAAAAAGCGGAAACACAAAAAAATAAAGAAGCCTTGATTTTATCAGCATTAATCATATATTACCTCAAGCAGGACAGGTATAAAGTCGGTCCTTATGTAAAAAGGCTTAAAGAGACGGAACGAAGCTTCGCCGGAGGTGGAAAAGATGCTTAATACTTTCGAAAAAGCTTATCTGTCGGCTTTGAAGGCTCTGCAGCATAAGGATTACGCCCTAGCTGCCGATTATTTTAAACAGGCTGCTCCGCATTACAAAAACAATAAGGAGTTCAACCTGTATTATGAAACCATCCGCCTGCTTCTGGCGGTAAAGGAACAGCTGGCGGATATGGATGTTAATGATGATAAAATTAAAATAGAGGAGACTTTTACCCATGGCTAAACGGCAATCGTTTCTGGATAAAACACAAAAGAAAAAGAACGTCAGCATTTGCCCCGTCTGTTCCGGTGAAATCCAGTTTGTCAAGCATGTCCGGGCGGTTAAGAGCGAAACCGGCTCGTGGAAATTCCGTACGGTTAATACCGGTATATGCAAGTGCAACGAAAAGGAAGTTTATAAATAAATTCCCGTCGCATAAAGACCGATAACCTCCCGCCGTCGCGGGAGGTTTTTTTATCCCCGCCCGAACGACCGCCCTGAAATTGCGCCCTTAACTTTAGACATGAGCTGTTATCTTATTCTCTCTTCATAACCGAAGTGCCCTCCGTCACGAGTTTTCGCAGGGCG
>JAQUSF010000107.1 GCA_028715215.1 Candidatus Zixiibacteriota bacterium | reverse complement strand
CTTCAAACCGGGATATTCGACATAACAGGCGCCGTAGCCGATTTTTGAACAGCCGTATTCAATCCGCATATAGCCGTCTTCGCCCCAATTCGGTCCCCAGGAATTACGCATGAACCAGACCCCGCCGGTACCCTGGCTGTCGTCCCAGCCGACCAGTACCACTCCATGGTCAACTTCTTTCTGTTCGTTGTAATTGAAGATTCCCCCGGTATATGCAAACATGGCCGGGCTGGTTCGAACCGCTACCGCAACAGGACCATACTGCATGATGGCCTGTTTTATGGCTTCTACCGGAGGAATGGTATTGGCCGTTCCGACATAAGCCCAGCGGCTGATGAAGTAATAATGGTCATAAGGACAACCACAGGGGATTTTCGAGGCAACATAGGGGAAGTCAATTTCCAGGACGGCTCCGGTTTGACCGCACGGGTCTACCAAGGACTGGTGATAACCATGAACGAACCAGCCGCCGGTACAGTCATAGCCAAGAGTATTGCAACTGAGAAGCCATTGTTCGGAAAGGTCCACCGTCCGACCATCGATAATCCTGATATTACATTCCAGCACTCCCACGGTGGCGAAAGCCCAGCAACTGCCGCAACCTTCCTGGTTTCTCACCGGGGTACAACCACTCTGTTCCCGCCAGTCAAGAAACGCGGGTAAATCAAGTTTCTCCGCCATAGGGTCAAAAACACCGGCTGTCGCCCAATTATCAGGCGCTTTCAGGCCGCATAATTCTTCATAAGCATACCCGGTAGCCCCATTTTCACCAACCGTAAAGGACCAGCTTTCCTCCTGAGCACGCTCCCTTAGAACGGTTATATCCTCCGGTTTAAGCTGGGCCGATGATACCAGGGGCAGAAGGAGAATCAGCAACACTACAACCATGATTTGCACCTGCCTGAAATAAAGGTCGGTCAAAAAGAATGATCCTTTGTTCACCGGGCTTTCCTTTCAGAGTTATAATATGTTATGCCGGGCAAGTACAAGTTAAGGTCACTTTTCGCAACAAGTTAAGTTGTTGGTGCTTATTGCAGTACTACATTCGACCTGCTGGTTTAATATAATATAAATTTTAATTTTGTCCATAAATAAAAGCTGTTGGAAATAAACTTAGGCGGTATTTAATTAACAAATTACCGGCATTATATGAATAACCAGGTTTCGATACCTGTCTGACGGTAATATCAAACGATGAAACCAGACTGATTATTTTCAAGGGCGACCATGGCAAGACCATTCAAGGGAATTATTCGTAGTTAAAACTTCAGATATTTCTGATAAATTGTATAATTGTACCTACCTGTCGGTGCGTGACAGCAAGGTCACTCCGGCACTAAAACACAGAGTCCCTATACCCAGCAGAATAACCACCGGCAACCAGATTTCCGTATAAGTGAAATCGCGCCAGATACCGCCCTCGATGGCCAGAATACCCCATTTTACGGGGCTGAAATGGCTGAGCGTCTTAAGCCAGCCGGGCATGAACATCAAAGGCAGCATGCCGCCGCCAATCATGGCCATCACCAGCAGAATTCCCCATCCGGCTCCGGCCACCGCTTCTTCGCTTTTCCCGATGGCGCTTACCATCATGGTCAGGCCGACAAAACACAAGCATGCCGCCACCAGGCTGACAGCGAGAATCCCGGGATTGACAATTCGAACCCCGAAAACAACCGTACCCAGGGCCAGAAGCATGACGCCGATAAAAAACGATGCGGTAAAACAGGCCAAGCCTTTACCGGCGAGGATTTGCGTCCGGGTTACCGGCGCCAGCCTGAGTCTCAGGTAAGTACCGCCGTTACGCTCCTTGACGATGCCCACCGCAAAAGTCGCCGCCACCCCCATCAGACCCCATAAGACCGCCGAGGGAAAAGTTACTTCGAATGAAGACCGCGGCCGGGCGACATCATTGGTCACCGAAGTTACTTTAACGGCAAACATGGCCGGTCTTTTTGAAGGCTCGTCGGCGGTGCTGTCGATAGATAGTTCTTCGAGGGATTCAAAGAAATCCGCCATACTGCTTAAAAAGGACCGGGCACGGGCGAGTTGCCGGGAGTCAAGGCCTTTCCAGGCGCCGCTGTCAAGGGTCAGTTTATCGAGTTGTTCTCTAATCAGAGAAGGAGAAGAATATTTACCGTGCAGCTGCATGAATGAAGCCTGGGCAAGGAGACCCTGAAGATACCCGGCTTCAGTTCGGCGCGACGGGTCAATCCCGACTTCAACCAACGGGGTATCGCTGAACAGGCCTCCGGTCTGCCCGAAACCTTTTTTCAAAACGATAAGAGCAGCCAGCCTGCCGGTGCGGACTTTCTGAAAAGCCGAATCATAAACCATCGGTGTTATACTCAGCGCTTCCAGGCTGTCGAGCTGGCTGATATAGGCTTGTGAAAATTCGCTCTGGTCTTCATCGATAACAGCGACTTTCATACCGCTCATTTGACCGCCGCTGCCGGAAAAAATCGTGCCGAAAAACAGCGCAATCAGCAAAGGGAACATGATAACCCAGAAAAGGGAACTTTTATCACGTACCAGCAGTCTTAAATCTTTCCCGGCCAGGGTAATTACTTTGCCCATCAGTCCCGTAAACTCCTTCCGGTAAGGTTCAAAAAGACCGACTCCAGGTTCGCCCCCTCAACTTTCAAACGGGTAAAATTCAAACCGGCGTTGGCAAGCCGCGCCAGCTCTTCCATCGGTTTCTGGGTTTCCAGAGTAAAGCGATTGCCCTCGAAAGTACTTCCCGGCCAGGTAAAATTCACACTTATCTCAGCTACTTCACCTTCAATAATCGCCCGGCCGCCAAAATCCTCTATCAGGGTATCGACCGTGTCCAGTGCCAGTATCTTGCCCCGGTCGATAATTGCCACTCGATCGCATAAACGCTGGGCTTCCTCCATATAATGAGTGGTATAGACAATCGTGATGCCGCGCTTTTTAAGTTTCTCGATGCTCTCAAAAATCATATAGCGTGATTGCGGGTCAACCCCAACCGTGGGTTCATCCAGCAACAGTAGCGGCGGGTCATGTATCAGGGCACAGGCAAGGTTCAACCGGCGCTGCATCCCGCCCGAAAATGTTCCGACAATACCCTTCTGGCGGTCGGTCAGACCGACAAAATCCAGCGCCCGGGCTATCTGTTCTTTCAGGCGGTTGCCGGATAATCCGTAGAGATGCCCGAAAAAGGCCAGATTTTCATAAGCGGTCAGCCGGTCATAAAGCGCCAGGGACTGCGGGGCGTTGCCGATACGGTTACGGACTTGGGTCTGCGCCGGGTCATGTGAACCGTCAATGGTCACTTCTCCCTCATCCGGTCTTAATACCCCCACCAGCATATTGATAATGGTGGTCTTACCGGCGCCATTGGGTCCCAGAAGACCAAAGACCTCACCCGGGGAGATATGAAACGAGACCTCATCAACAGCCACCAGGCCGTTAAATTGCTTACGAAGTTTCTCTGCGGTTACCATACCTGGTCAAATATACGCATTATACCCCCCCGAAGTTGCACTAATAATCCCGGTTTGAACCACCGCCGGTGAACAGGTTCAACCACCATATGGCAAATCAAAAATACATCTTCAGGGAGCTGAAAAAAATATTGGTATAACTGCCGAATTCGGAACGGAGCTGAGCCCTGACGGAAATTTCATCAATATCGACCTCGAAAACGGGATATTTCCCCAGACCGATAAAAGCGCCGCCGTTGATATATATATTGGGAGCGATATTGTATTCGAACTGGGGTGTAAGATAGCCCGAGGGTTCGGTCAGGTTGACCAAAAGCTGTCCCGAAAGCAAAAACAGCGGTGTCAACTGGTAAGTGATCCCCGGAACCAAATAATGCCGGCCCATCAGGTAAACGGCGCCCTCGGTATAGGCGGGCTGTTCGAGTCGTTCAAGATAATCCCCGGTAGCAGCCGCCCCGGCCCCGTTGTAGTGATATTCCAAAAAGCCATAGGTTCGGTCGCCGAAACTGTAGTCCAGACCAATCGTCCCGCGGAAATAATCCCGGTCATTACGGTTACGCTCGCTGTTCAAGGCGTCAACCCAGACATACGCTCCCTCGAGCCACATCCCCGCCCCGCCGAGAGCCCTGGCAAGGTCAATGCCCGCCATAAGGTTTTCCCGAAAACCAGCGGTCATAAATGTAACATCCGTCTTGCAGGCGTACCATTTGGTCCTCAGGTAAGCGGCACTGCGGTCGAATTCACAATTACGCCCGGCAATATAACCAGCATCAATCTCACTCATCACTCCCAGCGGCCAGCGCATCCTGAAGGCATCCACCCCGACGCGGTCTTCAGTATTTAGCTCATCATAGGTTAAGGGTGCAATTATATCGGTAGGATTGATAATCCTGGCCGACCCCCAGGCGATAGCCTGACGGCCGATAAAAAAGTCGGCCCGACTCGTCCTGATAGTGACCATCGCACGGTCGAGATTCTGGAAAAAGGCTATCCCCTGGTCATCCTCCCAACTGTCGGGGTAGAGCCGGTTGTTTACATCATCAACCCGGTAACCCTGGGAGTCGATCCGGACCGCCAGCGGACTGTAGTCGAACAAAAACGGCAGAATCGGGTCGGACACGCGGGGGGTAAAACTGTAAGCCAGATTAAAAGAGATTCGTTCCCGGGGATGGTAGTTTACATCAAGGCGGACGCTGTTACTGGCCGCCCAGATGATAAAGTCCACCGGGAGGTCGATAGTGCTTTTATTATCCGGGAAGTCATAGGCGTTGAACTGGGCTTTGTAATATCCGCCGATGGATAATTTATCGGTACCGGCCAGAGCCGACTGGAAAATAAAGATGACTGAAAAAAGGGCTACAAGCTTTTTTTTTAAATGTAAAAAACGTTTCATGGGCTCAGCTTCTGATTTCATCCCCGGCTACCAGACCGTCTTTGAGAACCACCAGGCGGCGCGCGCGCTGCATAATCATGGCATCGTGGGTGGAGAAAACGAAGGTCATGCCTTTTTTCTCATTTAAATTACGCATCAAATCAAGAAGTTCGGCGCCGGTCTGGGAATCGAGGTTGGCGGTGGGTTCGTCGGCGAGGATGATAGCCGGATTCGATACTATCGCCCGGGCAATCGCCACCCGCTGGCGCTGGCCGCCGGAAAGTTGTGTCGGCAGACGGTTGGCATAACCGCCCAGCCCCAGTTCCTCGAGAATGGCATTTACCCGGCGGTGACGTTTCCGGGCGGGTACGCCCTGAAGGAGCATAACATACTCGACATTTTCTTCGATGGTCAAAACGGGGATAAGATTGTAGGCTTGAAAAATAAAACCAATCCGGTCACGCCGGAAATCGGACAACTCCCGACCGCTCATACAGGTCAGCAACTTGCCGCCCAGCCAGATTTTCCCCTCGGTGACATCATCCAGGCCTGAAATGCAATTGAGAAAGGTGGTCTTACCCGAACCGGACGGACCGACAATAGCGGTAAACTCCCCGGTGGTAATAGTCAGGTCGATACCCCTGACCGCTTCCACCGGAACGCCGTTATCATAATAGGTTTTTTTGACGCCCCGGGCGACAATAACTTCCTTACCGGATATTTCCACCATTGCATGCTCTCCTAAAAGGTTCTTCTCATGGCTTTTACCGGCGACATGCGGGCGGCATACCAAGCCGGGTACAAACCGATTACCACTGTAAAAATAAAGACCCAGCCCGGATAATACAAAAACTGCCGGGCCTGCATAATCGGATATATTAATTCCCGGTAAGTGACGCCGGCGAATTCTATACCCGTATAATCAATACCTGTAAAAGTAACAATATAGGTGACGACAAAGCCTATAAGTGTACCCAGGGCGATACTGACCACGGCCAGAGAACCGGCTTCAAAAAGGATCAGCCGGGCCATCGCGGGCGGTCTGGTGCCCAGGGCGCGAAGAACGCCGAACTCGAATGTTCTCTCATGAAAGGACATGAAAAGGGTATTGATGATGCCCAGGGCCACAACCAGGAAAAGGATCACCCCGATTATCAGGACACTGAATTGCGACAGTTCCAAAGCGGCCTTGAGTTGCGGCAGGATAACCGTCCAGCTGACCGCCTCGTTATCGTCCCGGCTGTATTTCCGCCAGAAAGGATTCCCCTCGTCCCGGCCGATTTTATTGTTGATAAAACGGAGGGCGATCTCATGAGCCCCGCCGGGCAGACCAAGCATCTGCCGGGCTTTGGGCAGGCGAATAAATGCCAGCCCGCGGTCGATTTCATCGACATTAAGATAAAAAATGCCCGCCACCCGAAACATCTCCTGCGCCAGGTCACCGCTGCCGGCCTGAGCAACCGTCAGGACCAGCCGGTCGCCCAGGGCCACCTCCAGAATCTCCGCCAGCTTGCTGCCGATGACGATCTCCCGCTCGGTAACTTCCTCAAAATACGACCCGGCGATAATGTGATCATCTATCGACGACAGGAATTTTTCCCGCGAAGGTTCCACACCCACCACCGAAACCGCATTAACGTTGGCCGGGGAAGTAATCATGCCGAATGACAAAAGCCGTACCGAAAAATGCGCCACCAGGGAATCCCGCTCCAGGCCGACCAGCACTTCATCGAGATTATTTATGACCTGGTCGACCTCGTAAGTTTCCCGGAAACCCCGGCGGTGAACCTGACCGTCACCGAGAAAAGTAGAGGTCGCGGCGGCGATCATATTCTCTTCCATACCGATTATGAGGGCGTCGACAAATATCAGCGCCGCCAGGCCGATCCCGATTGCCGTACCGGCGATGAATGTCCGCCGCTTGTTGCGAAAAAGGTTTCGCCAGGCTAATTTTAAAAAAGTCCGCACCGTACGCTGACCTCAGTTGGTTCTCATGGCATCAGCCGGAGCGATGCGGGCGGCCCGGGTAGCCGGGAATATCGACACCAACAGAGCCACCACCGCCACCGTGATACCGGGAATATACAGACTCCGCGCATTCACCTCGCTGTACCAGCGGGTAAACTCCACGCCGCCGTAACTGAACTTGAACGGCATCGGGATACCCGTTGTCGCCAGAAGGTAGTTTATTATTAAACTTAAAATGAAACCGATGATGAGACTGATGACAATCATAACCGCTACCTCAACCACCACCAGCCGAAAAATCATCAGCGGCCGGGTGCCCATCGCCTTGAGGACTCCATACTCACGCGTGCGTTCCAGAACCGTCATCAGAACCGTATTTAAAACGCCCACGGCAACAATTAAATTGATAATCAGCAGCATAATCAGGTTGGCCTGCAGGTCGACCTGCATGGCCTGGTAAAACGAACGGGCAAACTCCTGCCAGGGCTGTACGGTAAGAGCACTGTCGGCCAGCTTTTCTCTGATATCACCGGTTATTTTATAGACATAATCAATATTATTTATAATGACTATTATTTCATGAACGCGTTCCTCAAGGACAAGCAGTTCACGGGCGTCGTCAAGATGCAGATAAAACGCGGTCCGGTCGCTCATATCATCGCCGGCGGCGGCAATGCCGACGATGTTGTAGATATCGTTGGCAATGGAACCATCCGCGGCCTGGGAAACGACCACGACTTCGTCAGCGACCCTGGCCTTTAGCACCTTCGCCAGGCCGCGGCCGATAACCACTTCATGCGCCGCCGGCCCTGATAAAGAGCGGCCTTCAACAATTTTTTTATCGAACCGGGTAGCCGTGTTTTCCCGAACCGGGTCGATACCGATTATCCGGGCGGTGGAACTTTTATCCTCTAGCGAAACCAGGCCCGCCGAATACAGCCGCGGCGCCCAGGCTTCAACCCCGCTGATACGCCCGACGGCTTCACCGATGGTCTTGTAATGATCGACGGTTTTATACAGGGAAGGACGGTCAAGGTAACTTTCACGATGAATCTGGATATGACCGAGCTGGTTGCGGGTGAACATATTGATGACATAAGCATAGGTACCGTCGGCCAGGCCAATCGCCAGAGCAGCCAGTGTAAAGCCGCCGAACATCGTCAATATTGTCAACAGGGTCCTTCTCTTTTGACGAAAGACATTCCGAAAAGCAAACTTGAAAAGCATCACTAGAATCCAATTACTCCCGCGACTGAAGATTCCTCAACGAAAAAACCGCATCATCGACCGCCACATTGAACCGGACATCCCGGTAGCGGAAAATCGTTTTATGACCTTCCCGGGTGGCCGGGGCCATCTCCATCACCGAGGGAACCAGGCGGTCGCCGAATTTCTTAACCTCCGCATAGGTCATCTCCCGCATCAGGTTTCCTTTTTCATCGTAGTATTTCTGCCACACCGGAAGGCGTCCATCCCGGCGAACGGCGATAACTATATTCCCCCATACAATCGGCAGGCCTTCATGGGGGATGCAGTTTATATAATAAAGGTCGGCCGCACCGTCCGGCGGCTCCAGCAGTTCGTAAGTATAATCTTTGAAAAGAGAAAACTCCTTGACTAAATCGTCATTGGTGAAATCCGATCCCATCCAGGAACTCATCATCATCGAAGGCGGTACTTTCACCACTTTATTCGTCTTGGGTAAAAAATTCCACATCTCGTTTTCAATCCTGAGGGTGGCGACCCCTCTCTCTTTCAAAGGCGAGGTAATCCGGATAAAAGTCTTGTCCATTCCCCGGGTCCATGATTTCATCACCAGCGTTCGTTGCCAGTCAGGGGTGACTATCTCCATCTCCAGTTCGGCATAACTGGACTCACTTCGGTATAGAGTATCAATTTCCCGGATCAGCTTTTCCACATCAATTTCTGCATCGGCGACCTGTGCTCCCGCCCTTAAAATCATAAAAACTGTTAAAACCGCGGCCATACTCAGAACCCATTTCACACTCATAATTTTCTCCCGTATAATTACTTATATTTCAGGTAAGCCAGCATCAGTCAGCTTATACGCTCTCCCGGGCAGCGGTCATTTTTTATATGGCCTGTTGACGCCTGGAACCTCCTACCGTCCATTCAGGCGATAATAAAAGCCGCGGCCGGAGAAATATCAACCGGGCGAAATACCTTTTTATTTATACCCCCCCCGATTATGGAAAACAGGTATTCTCTTAAACCTTCGGAAAAACCGGCCAGATAGTTATTATTTTTTTCCCATGGCGGTAGGGAAACCCGAAAAAGGCACATATTACCGGCCCAATCCCCATGACGATTAAAAAAATCCAAGCAAGCCATAATCAAAGCCGCTATTTAATCCGGCGGACTTAGCCGGTTTTCAATATTCTTAGATACAAAAGAATCCCAACTAATTATTGACATATTAAAAGTACTACTGACCAGTTCATCTTTGCTTTTAAAATATTCATGGATGGTACTTTTACCCAGACCAGCCTTTCTGGTAATATCAAAGTCTTGAATTCATTAAGTCTTTGCCAGGCAAACACTTTAATGGCAGATTAAATTATCTGCCGGCTTTATCGAGTCTTATAATCAACCCCGGTACATATATATTCCAATTTTTTCCATATCGACCGGCTGGTCATAATAAAATATATTTTTTATCAAAACAAACCATTATTAAAAACAGCCATTTTAATAAATAGAGATATCTTTTCAAGTGACAAAAATTTACTTTTAACGAATAATCCACAGCCAGGAAAATAAGGTTACTTCATATATTTTTCTTACATTTCTATTTACTTGACCACCAGTCTTTATTATTATGTTTTTTTGATTATTTATTTGTGTGCAAAAATGTGTGACAACTTTGTTAAAAGAAGCATAGGATTTTTTTCTTTATTAATCATTTTGATAATTCTTAATCTTGGTTCAGCCCCTGCCCGTGATAACGTCGATTTAAAAGAAAAACCGTCTTTCAGCACCAGTGTGATACCGCAATATCAGATGGCTTTGCATAATGTCGGCAAGCTGGTTTTCGGGGTCAGCAATTTCGGGCAATTCGCCAACGGCGATATCAGTCTACCTTACTCGGACTGTTTCACGGGTGTAAAGATTCCGGATATGCAATATCCCAAGGGAACACGTTCGCGTTATCTTTATAAGGGCGGTATCTGGGTTGGGGGGGTTTGCGGCCGGGACACACTTGTTTCGACCGGTTGCGATTTTAATGGTAAAAGCCGTGAATTTCACCCCGACTTCACTCCCTTCGGTAAAATCAAAAGGCGTTCCATCCTGGACAGTCCTTCGGAAGAAACCTTCAAAGCCCGTTCCCAGCAGGATTACGAACTGGTCTTTTACGATACCCTTGTTTACGGCAATCGTTATTCATCGTTCGACCCGATTGCAGCCCGGTCCCACGAACCCTTACAAATAAAAGTGACTTTGAAATCATATGCCTGGTCTTATGATTATGCCGATGATTTCGTCATTTTTGAATGCGCCGTAAAAAACCTCAGCAACCGTCCCATAAGAGAAGCTTATATCGGCATCTATATGGACCCTGATTCGCATGAGGATGTAAGAAACACCTCGGCCACGACGGGTGAAGGGAAACCGCCATCACCCGGAGCCGACGATGATTTTGCCGGTTTTCTGCACACGTACCCGGCCAGCAATCCGGCCTGCGGTTTTGTTGACACGATAAATGCTGCCTGGGCGGTGGACAATGACGGCGACCCCCTTGGTATTGACAATTTCATTGTTCCGGGAATAACCGGGGTGCGCTTTCTTGAACCGAAAGGCCCATGGGATGTAGAGTCTTTCAACTGGTGGGTTTTCAATTACAGTCCGACTTACGATTTCGGTCCCCAGCATAAGGACAATTATCGCCCGATGGGTAACGGTCTGGGTACGCCGATAGGCGATGTGAACAAATACGCCATGATGAGCAACGGGGAAATCGACTATGACCAGATTATGACTTATGACATTCGCCCTACCGACCCGGTCTGGATTTATCCCAAACAGCCCTACGCCCAGGTATTTACCCGGGGTCGCGCTGTCCAGTATGTTATTTCCCGTG
This sequence comes from Candidatus Zixiibacteriota bacterium, assembly GCA_028715215.1. Taxonomy (GTDB): domain Bacteria; phylum Zixibacteria; class MSB-5A5; order GN15; family FEB-12; genus JAFGNW01. The sequence continues at coordinate 321 of JAQUSF010000107.1, read as the reverse complement.
GTCCCTACAACCTCGGTGCGGGCCAGGAAATGACGATACCCTTTGCCATAGTAGCCGGAGAAAATTTTCATCAGGATTACAAGAATTATACCAACAACCTTCGCCGCATGTACGCACCGGGCAATTATTACGCCAATGTCAATTTCGCCGACTTTGCCGCCAACGCCGTGTGGGCTTCGTGGATTTACGACAATCCCGGGGTCGATACCGACACCAACCATTACTTCGGCGAATTTACGCTGTGCTGCGAGGGAAGTTATTGCGACACCTTCTGGTATCAGGGTGACGGCATCCCGGATTGGTCGGAGCTTCACCGCCCCC
>JAQUSF010000163.1 GCA_028715215.1 Candidatus Zixiibacteriota bacterium | reverse complement strand
TATAATTGGCTATGAACACAGGAACGGTTACACTCTCGCCGGGATAGTCGGTCGTATCTGAAATTTTCAAAAAAAGTTCCTGTTCTTGAGCCGGGATGCTTGCCGGGCTTAAAAACAGGCATAATAATAAAAAGAATATAAACGGGCAATTAAGGGATTTTCCTCCGAAGAGCATAACTTCCTCCAGGAAGTGTTTTTATAAACCTTTTTATCCCTTAACGAAATTCAATAAAGTGTGACCTTAAAAGATATTCTTACTCGAACTAAATTGTATCAGCTTATCATATAATAAGAAATTTCCTGTATATGTCAAGAAATAAATCAGGTTCTAAAACTTTTCACCGGTCAGGATTCTATTTTCAGCCGTTCCAGTATTTCGGTCGATATCTCTTCAATCGCCCTTTTAGTGACATCGATGATGCCCCAGTTATTCTCATTGAATAACTGGCGGCAGAATTTTATTTCTTCTCGTACCAGATTGGGGTCAAAATAACTGTGGATTGTTGGATGTTCTCGTCCTCCGGTTATAACCACCGACCGTTCTTCCCGGACATGAATCAGAACATCCGGGTCCATCATCAGGCCGAAAATCCGCTCCAGGGGATAGCCATTCAGGCGGCGGAGAAGTTGCTGGTTCAAATCGGGGTGAGGTATTATCGGTATATTGGCGACCTTGAGACCGTAATTACATGAAAGGTACATACTTATAGGGGTTTTACAGGTACGTGACAGACCCAGCAAAATGATATCGGCTTCTTTTACATTGACTCCGCGGCCGTCATCATGCTCCACCGTGTAACCAATAGCGTCGATTTTTTTATAATATTTGTCGTCCACCACCTGAAGTAACCCCGGTTTATAGTCAGGATGAACACCCAGAAATTTCGACAGGATACTCAGCATGGGTTCCAGAACGTTAAGATATAGAAAACCCCGCTCTTTGAGCATCTTTTCAAATTTTTTCTGAAGTTCCTGGGAAATAAGGGAGAAAATAACCAGGTAATCGTTGTCGATTTTTTCCAGAATATCATGGAGTTGTTTTTCTTCCCGGATATTTTGAAAAATATTTACGATTGAATAGATGACCTTTTGGGAAGCATATTGAGCCAGTACGGCATCCATCAACCTTTTGGCGGTTTTACCGGTGCTGTCGGAAATAATGATGATATTTTTATTTTCGGACATCATTTTTCTTCACCTTTAGCCGGGCCGACCCGGTATTTATCGGGATAATTCCTGGTAATTTCCCTGAGCCAGCTTTCGGGATAACCGACCTGTTGCGGTCGGCCTTTTTCGTCTTTTATATAACCGTCGTTATATTTAACCAGCAGGTCTTCGGCCAGCCGGCGCCAGCGTTTGGTAACCTGTTCACCCATACTCACCGAGTAGTTGGTCAGATAACTTACGGCTATCTCCGGGTTGGTACGGTGCAGTTCCAGGGCGGTTTTTTCCACGGCCGGCTGCATTTCGATAAAAGATGTTTCCAGTTCTTTTTGAACCGCCTGAATGTCCTTGATCATGTATGAATACCGAAGGTTGGCGTAGTTGGATACGAAATTAAAAATCCACCAGGCGGATTCCCAGGAAAACTCCTGCAGGCTTCCCCGGGTAAAAGAAACCGGCAAGTCCGTAATCCCGCAGTAAAGGGGGAAATAACAGGTGCAATAAGTATCATCGACGCCGTACCACAGGATGCCCCCGATTTTATCCGGCAGCCAGGAACGTACCTGAGCGACGAAAGAGAACCCGGTCTGCTGGGTGGATATAGGTCTTTCCCAGGTATAGCGGATACTGTCGATTTCCCAGCGCAGGGGGCGCCAGCGATAGGGAGAGCCAAAGGCGCCGGCGTCAATACCCCGGGTCATGTCAAAGGGGGTGGCCTCGTAATGGTCGCGCATGATGTTAATGACATCAGCCAGGGATAATTTTATGTCCGGTTTTATCCACAGGGGATAAGGTTGTGTTCCCGGCACGCCGCGCTGATAATCGGCTGAGAATTCCTGTGAAGGCGCACAGCGTCGAAACATGCTCCATACCCGACCGGCGCAGGCGCGCAGTATTTCCACATCCGCCGGGCAATAGGCGTCGCAATAACGAAAAGGCCTTCCCGTTTTCGGGTCGTAGTAACCCCTTTCTATGGCAAATTTAATAACGTCTTTCGAGTAACGACAGTTGTCCGGGTCGTCGAGAGGAAACTCGCCGATACGAGCCTGGTTGGCATGACAGGATATATAGCCGTCCGGAATCCGTAAAGCTACCCAGTGAGCGCCATGGCCGCCGGGTCCGGGACCGATCATTTCCATAATCCAGGCTTCATTGGGGTCAGCTATGGAAAATGTTTCCCCGGTGCTGTTATAACCGTAATCCTCAACCAGGTCGGTCATTACGGTGATGGCTTCACGGGCGGTTCTGGCTCTTTTGAGGGCCAGCCACATCAGGTCCCAGTAGCCCAGAAGACCGGAATCGTTTTGGAGCTCCTTACGACCGTCAAAAGTGGTTTCACCAATGGCCACTTGATGTTCATTAATTAGATCCACCACGCCGTATGTATGACTAACCTGTTTTACCTTTCCCCGCAAACTGTTATCGGGCCATTTGAGAATGGCTACCGAATCACCCTCGTTGAAATCCTCAGGCGGTTCATATTCAAGATGAGGATGAAATTCGCCATCACAGGTATAGGTTATCATCACCGAGCCGTCGGCTGAGGCTCCCTTTGTTACGATAAAACTGGTGCACCCCATCCCCGGCTGGGCATATAATAAAATGAGGCAAATTATGGTGATAAACGTGATTGATATTTTTGTACGCATAGAACCCTCTGTAAAAACCTTTTTCTCAACCAGATTATGTTGAGTTTAAAAAGATTTTTCAACAATAAATATAGGAACAGGAGGTTCCGGTACAAACCTGATTTATGCCGCTGTCCGGTTATTAATTTATAAAGTATGATACTTTTTTACATAATAACAACGAACTTGCCTATCTGGGTGTCACCGTTGTCTTTTTCCACCACCCAGTAGTATATCCCCGTCACGATCCGCTGGGTGTTGCGGGTGATTAAATCCCACTCGTCATGCATCG
>JAQUSF010000106.1 GCA_028715215.1 Candidatus Zixiibacteriota bacterium | reverse complement strand
CGAAATCGTCAGAAAAATGAGTGATAGCGTCGATTTCGTCGTCGCCGTTAACACCACCAGTCCCCTTCAAAACAAGGAACAATTAAAAACACCGATCGATATCGCCAACCAGGTTACTTCCATCATTACCGCCGACCAGCTCGAAAATCAGCTCGCCCGGGCTGACATTGTCATCGTCACGATACACGACGAGTATACCGCCGCCAACTTCGAAGCCTCCGACAGTCTGATTGCCATCGGCTATCGGGCCGGGCTGGAAGCCGCCGAGGAAATTATCGGGAAAATCAAAGCCCGGAATGTCAGCCGGACCTATTTCATTAATCATATCAACATCGAATCCCTCTTTAAGCCCCTTGAAGCTGAACTGAACCCCCGATGGCTCAACCGGACCGTAAACCGCAAAGACATTATTAACGACCTTAAAGAACTGGCTGTCCGCTTTAACCTGTTTAAAATCGAAGCGGCGATTACCCCTGACTCCGTTTCCGGTCCTGACCACGCTGCTTCGCCTTTACACTGTATAGCCCTTAAAATCACACCGGCTTTTTTAAGCTCTCAAATTACTTTCAATTTTTCCGGTAATCATATTTTCAACAGCGATACTCTCCTGGCTCAGTTTCCCTTTATCGATTCGGTTTTTCGCCGGCGGGAATTCGAAAACGGTTTGGAAAATATCAGGAAACTCTACCGGACGCGGGGTTACGACCTGGCTGGTATCCGCCGGGTTACCTGGAATGACGACTATCGCTTTCTGCATGTCGACATTGACGAGGCCATCATAAAAAAAATTATCACGGCCAATAATATCCGCACCAAAAGCTGGCTCATTACGTCGAGTTTCCCTCTCAAAACCGGCGAACCGTACTCCTCCCGGCAGGTGACCCGGGGTATCGCTCATATCTACGCCACCGACCTTTTCGACCGGGTCATGCTGGACCTCGTCCCTTTTGACAGCGGCGCCCTGATTAAAATCAGCGTGGTGGAAAAAAAATTCACCCAGTTGCGCCTCGGCTGGCACTGGGACGATGAATATCAATCCGAAGAATTCGTGGAACTTCGCGACGGCAATGTTCTTGGAATCGGCATGGAACACCTGCTGCATCTCCGCTACGGCCGCGACCGCCAGGAGTATTTCACCCAGCTCAAGGTAAACCGGATCTTTTCGACCTACCTTACCGCCCGGACGAAAATTTACCACCACCGACTCGACCGCACAATCTGGATAAACGACCTGCCCACGGGTATCCGAGAGGAAAACAAAACCGGCGGTACCATCACGGTCGGCCAGCAAATCTCCCGGCTGGGCACGGTAACCGGCGGCCTGACGTTTGAACATATCGAATATATCGACCACCGGGATGACAGCCGCACTTCGTTTTACCTCAACAGCCTAAACCTGGCGTCACTGGTGGAAAACTTCAATCGTGTCCCGTTTCCCGAAACCGGAAAAAAACATCTCTTTGAACTGCAACTGGCCGGAAAATATCTCGGCAGCGAGGTGGAATTCACCCGCTATTTTTCTTCCATCGAGTCCTTTTTCCCGCTGGGCCGATATGTCAATTATCACCCGAAAATCTCCATCGGTCTGTCTAAAACCGGCCTGCCGCCGTCGGAAAAATTCTACATGGGCGGCATGTATTCCTTCTCCGGTTTTCGCACCCATGAACTGAGCGGTGATAAAATATTTCTGCTGAACCAGGAATTACGCTTTAAACTGCCCTTGCGCTTCTATCTTACCCTGCGTTATGATATCGGTGATGTTTACGGCAGTGCCGATGAAATCAAACTGAAAAACCTTTACCACGGTTTCGGGGTCTCCCTGGCGTTCGATTCCCCTATCGGTCCTTTCGATTTCGGTTACGGCATCGCCGACACGGACGATGACCGGTTTTATTTCAACGCCGGTTTCACCTTCTGAAAACTTTTCCGGTGCCAACAGGATAATCAGCTTGACAAAAACCAGCCCGTATTATATACTTAATATAGATAAACCTCATCTCGGATACCCAACCGTCACAGGCACCTTATCCGGTTATTGAATAACCTTCATCTCTTATCCTCACCACTGTAGTTATTAACTTTTAACTATGGAGGAAACCACTATGGATAGTCCTTTCCATGAGTGACACCGGCTTCCTTAATCGTCATTCATGGAAAACATGACAAGGAGTCATGTACAAACAAGACCTGCATGATTCCCTCAGCTCAGGTTTGGAATCGGTTTATGAGCGGGGAATTATCCTTCCCAAATAATCCGAACAGGATTGTTCCGCTTTACTACCAATCATCCGGCGGAAAAAACAAACCGATTCAACTAATATTCTGACAACAGGCATAGACAATAATACACACGCGCGACGTTTCCCGGTGGCGATAACTCGCCACCGGGTTTTAGCTTACCCCATAAGGTATGGAACTTCGCCCATAAAAATGCACAAATCCCCAAAAGGAAAAATCTTCCTGCCTGCTCAAAATAGCTACTATCTTTAATATAATATATTGTTAAACAATAACTTGCGTTGAGACCTAAAACTCCTGAAGTGTCGGGCATCCCCCTTGCAATTAACTCCTTTGAAAAATAACAAATACATCATAAGGGCGGATGAGCGATGAAAGTTAAATTTGTTTTAACAATGGATGACGCCGTGGTTGACGACCAGTTAATCGACCAGATTATTCTTGACTGGGAATCCGATGTTGCGCAGGAAGAAATCCTGGAAGTCTCTCACAAATGGATTACCACCCAGAACTTTCTTACTCAGCGGATGGTTGGTTTGACCCGGGTGGGCGAATCCTCGTTGACCATCGAACCTTTGGAAGAGGCTGAAAATGATATCTTTTGATTTACTTACCAGGATATCCAATATCCTGGATAAAGCCTCCGGCAAAGCCTCGGAATACTCCGGTTTAATAAGTTCCGTTAAGGGTTATATCCTTGAACATTTCGGTAACAATGGCCTTTATGCCGCTTATATCGTTCTGATTATCCTTGCCATTATTATCATTTCCCGGCTGGTCAAGATAACTTTTGCCGCCCTTAAATACCTGGTTATACCGGCTGTAACGCTGGCATTTCTGGGTACTTTCTTTTTACCTTACTCTTTTATCACCATGCTTCCGATAACGGCCACCTTCTGCTCTCTTTTCCTTCTTTTTAAAACCTGAAGCCGCTAACCCGCAATTTATAGCTTTCATTCCCTCAAAATACATTTCTTTTTCATTTTACAAATTATACTTGAAACGTCGTATCTTTATACCATTCATGCTGTTACCTTTTGCCCGGCTGTTTGGCAGTCCCCTTGCTTAATAATCAAGTGAAACTAATGAAATTAACAGGTCGCTTTTCTCAGGGAAAGAGCGGCCTGAATAATAACTTCAAGATATAAAGAAAAGTGCCAGCATGAATGACAATCCCCGGCAGACCAGCAACAAACTCCCGGCCCAGCCATCAGCGGAACCGGCTGAACAGGTAACTAATACCCGGCCTGAAGCCCCTCAAAAAAAATGTATAAATTGCCATCGTCCGTTAGTAAAAAAGAATAACGCCTGGCTCTGTCCCCAATGCAACCCGGACAGTCATGAGCTCGATGATATTTTCAAAGACCCGGCTGATGAAAATGAATATATTTTCATCGAATGTCCCGGCGCCACCCTGTATGAACCCGGCACTGATAAGGTTATTGCCGGCGTCAAGTTTCTCGATGATAACGACCCTTCAGCGGGTTTTGAGATAATTCGAGAACCGATTTACGCCCCTACCCATACCCGCCGCCGCCGCATAAGAAAGGATGCCCGGGATAAAATTCGCCGTTGCCAGGGTTGTCAGGATTATACGGTGCGGATGAGACGAAAGGAAGGACCGGATTTCTTTATTCCTTCCCCCAAACATCCCCATCGGAAAAAACTCAAATCGGTAACACCTCAGAACACGCCTTAAGCCTCAATCATAATTCAACTTGACTGTAATTAAAAATATAATGTCCTTTCATGCTATGCCGATGCGAAAAAGCATATCGACCCTTATTTCGGTGGTCATAATTGGCCTGCTCCTTTTTATTCTTGAGCACCTGGAACCTCCGGCCAATACCTTTCTCTGGCGAGAACTGTTTAATATCGGGCATGTCCCCCTGTTCGGAGTCCTTTCTCTCCTTTTCCTTAACCTTTCGATCAATATTCTGGGACGTTTCCTTAGCCCTTATTACTGGCATTACCTGGTCGCCCTGGCTGTGGCAACAGCCACGGGCGTTGCTTCTGAATTTATCCAGATATTCGGCTCCCGTGACGCCGATATCGGCGACCTGGTCCGGGATCTGGTCGGAGCCATTGTCTTTCTGGGACTGACGGCCACTTTTGACCTGAAAATAAAAACACCTTTAAAAACAAATATTACCCGCCATATACCGGCTTTCCGTATTTTTCTGTTATTGCTTTTTATAAGTACTTTCGTGCCGGTTTTTCTCTGGTTCGGGGCATACTGGCATCGTGACCGTATTTTCCCCACCCTTTTCAATTTTGATTCCAGCTGGCAGAAGGCTTTTATTCAAACCCATCACGCCCGTTTGTCTTTTGTCCCTCCACCGCCGGAATGGCCGGAAACTTCGAAGGGTAAAATCGCCCGGATTACCTATATCCCGGCAACCTGGCCGGACCTGGAAATGAATGAACCCTACCCCGACTGGAGCGGGTATGATTCCCTGGTTTTTTCGATTTTATCGACAGTGGATACTATCGCCCGAATGTCCATCCGGATTGAGGATATTCATCACAACCACCGCTTTGAAGACCGCTATACTCTCTCTTTTTACCTGGAAAAGGGACTTAACCGGATAAGCCTGCCTTTGAGTGATGTCGCCAGTGCCCCGGCCTCTCGAAAAATGGATATGACGGCTATCCACGCCATGCATCTCTATGTTTACAAAATACCGGACTCACTGACATTCTATATAGACAAATTTATCTTGAAATAAATCCCCGGGGTTAACGGTTTTCGCCAGCGCCTTTGAAACACGGCTCCCTTATTTTCGTAAGCTTATTAAAAGCTTATACCTTTGAAGGAGTTGGAACATGTTTGGAAATTATTTAAAGTATGGCCTGATTATTTTGACAGCCGTTTTACTGGACGGGCAATCGCTTTTAGCCGGAGATTTTTTTAAGGGCCTTTTCAAAAATCGCTCCAGTATTGAAGGTTCCGGGAATATCATTACCGAGACAAGAACCCTGAATTCCTTTAACGAGATCGTAACTTCGGGAGCCTTTGAGCTTTATATCGAAGTCGGCAAGGAACCAAACTTGAAAATTACTTTCGACGACAACCTGATTGATATCATCGAAACCAGAGTCCGGGGCAAAACCTTGAAGATTGACAATGAGGAAAGCTATTCCTCCGACCATCCCTGTAAAATTGATATCACCGTTCCCAGCCTGGAAGCCCTGGCGCTCTACGGCTCAGGCGACGTGGAGATTGTGAATCTCAACGGCGACATCTTCGAAGGTACTATCGCCGGGTCCGGCAATCTCCTCATCCAGGGTAAAGTAAGAGAAGTGGAGCTTCAAATCTCCGGTTCCGGCGAAATTGACGCCCGGTCCCTGATTGCCGAGGAAGCTTTTGTCAAAATCAGCGGCTCCGGCGACGTCAAAGTATTTGCCGAAGAAAATTTCGACGGTCGTGTCAGTGGCAGCGGCTCCATCTATTACTATGGGGAACCAAAATCACTCTCGACTAATGTCTCCGGCTCGGGACGCATCAAAAAAAGATAAGCCGTTTTTTAAAAATTAAATAGAACTGCTTAAAATAAATCTACTTATTCGTGAGGTCTTTTATAACGGAGTGAAAAAACCCATATTGCCCTATAAGTGATTATTTGCTCATTAATAGTATTTTCATTTTTTACTGTTTTTTATCGCCGTAACTTATTCTATCCAAATAAGATACAATATTTTTTTTACTTGCCATTTTATTAAAAAATGTTATTTTTAAGGGTTATAAAAGGAAGTTATCATTGGCCCGGTTAAACCAAAACACAAAGAACCCGACTCCGATTTCCGGCGTTATAGAAGCTGTTATAAAATCACTGGGCTTAACCGGAAAATATCACGGCTGGTTGGTGGTGACCAACTGGTCGTCAATCGTCGGGGAACATATCGCTAAAGTATCGCACGCCTTCCGTTATGATGACGGGACGTTATTTGTGGCTGTCAGAGATGCTTCCTGGCGGCAGAACCTGTCTATGGAAATTGAAAATATACTGGCCAAAATAAGAACTTACCCTTACGGCCGCGCCATCAAACAGATACGGCTGGTAAGCGGGGAGAAAGGATATTCAGAGTAAATGGCTACTGAAGTAAAAGAGGTCAAGAGAAAAGAGATGAAAACAAAACCGGTTAACGGCAACGGCCATGGTAACGGCAACGGTACTTACGATGCCAATAATATCCACGTACTCAAGGGTCTTGAAGCCGTACGCCGCCGTCCAGCCATGTACATCGGTGATACCGGACAGCGCGGTTTGCATCACATGGTCTACGAAGTGGTTGATAATTCCATCGACGAGGCGATGGCCGGTTTTTGTGACAATATCATAGTCGAAATCAACCAGGACAATTCCATCACCGTTACTGATAACGGCCGGGGTATCCCGACCGAGGAACATCCCGATGAAAAGAAATCGGCCCTCGAGGTGGTAATGACCACTCTGCATGCAGGCGGCAAGTTCGACCACGATAGTTATAAGGTATCCGGCGGTCTGCACGGTGTCGGCGTTTCGGTGGTGAACGCCCTTTCGGAATGGTGCTGGGTGGAAGTATGCCGTGACGGCGATATATACCGGCAGGAATACAAGCGCGGCGAAGCCGTCCAGCCGGTTAAAAAAGTCAGAACCGGCAAAAAAACCGGCACCAAAACCTCCTTTTACCCGGACCCCGAAATCTTCAGCAAAATCGAATTCAAATTCGACATCATCGCCTCGCGCATGCGCGAACTGGCTTTTCTCAATCAGAACCTGTCGATTGACCTGATCGACCATCGCTCCCGGAAAGAAGTCAACTTCAAGTACAAGGGCGGCTTATCGTCGTTCATAGAATATCTCAATGAAAACAACACCGTCCTGTTCAAAAAACCGATTCATTTCCAGAAGACGCGTGACGATATCGAGGTCGAGGTGGCTATCCAGTATAATGACGGCTATTCCGAATCGGTGTATTCGTACGTCAACAATATCAATACCATTGAAGGCGGTACGCACCTGACTGGTTTCAGAACCGCCCTGACCAGGACAATCAACAACTACGTAGCCAAAAACAACCTGCTCAAAAAAGAAAACATCACTTTTATCGGTGAAGACAGCCGGGAGGGCCTGACCGCGGTTGTTTCGGTAAAAGTCCGCGACCCGCAATTCGAAGGTCAGACCAAGACCAAGCTGGGCAACTCGGAGGTGAAGGGCGTGGTCGAATCGATCACCAACGAATACCTGGGAGCGTACCTTGAGGAAAACCCGGCGGTCGGGAAAAAGATTGTCGAAAAACTGGCCAATGCCGCGGCGGCACGCGAAGCCGCCCGCAAAGCCAAGGAGCTTACCCGGCGCAAAACCGCCCTGGACAGCGCATCGCTGCCCGGTAAACTGGCCGACTGCAGTATGAGCGAACCGGAGCTCTGCGAAATATACATCGTCGAGGGTGATTCGGCCGGCGGCTCGGCCAAACAGGGCCGCGACCGCCGCTACCAGGCAATTCTGCCCCTCAAAGGCAAAATCCTCAATGTCGAAAAAGCCCGTATCGACAAAATCCTGAGCAATACCGAAGTCCGCACGCTCATCACCGCCCTCGGCTGCGGTATCAAGGACGAATTCGACCCGGCCAAAATCCGCTACCATAAAGTCATTATCATGACCGATGCCGATATTGACGGCTCCCATATCCGCACTCTGCTTTTGACCTTTTTCTTCCGCTACATGAGTTCTCTTTTTGACCTGGGCTATATCTATATCGCCCAGCCGCCGCTGTATCGAATCCGTTACGGTAAAAACGAAAGCTACGCCTATTCCGATGATGAAAAGGACAAGATTCTCAAGACCCTGCCGAATACCGGTATCTCCATCCAGCGGTACAAGGGTCTGGGGGAAATGAATCCGGAACAGCTCTGGCGGACGACGATGGACCCGGAAACGAGAACTCTTCTCAAGGTGACTTTAAGCGACGGTGCCGAGGCGGACCACCTGTTTTCACAGCTGATGGGCAATGAAATCGGCCCACGCCGGGAATTTATCGAGCAAAACGCCCAGTATGTCAGAAACCTGGATATATAACGCTGATTTATAATTTTACCCTAAATAAAAAGGACCGCACCCTCTAACGCCTGTCCTTTTTATTTTCTCCGTTACTGTCGGTTTCGGGGGGATTTAAAATTTCCGGGGGAATTTGCACCCGGGGACAAAACAAACCCAGCCAGCGCTGGTACCATTTCCACTTCTTTTTTTCCTGTTTCATGAAAGTTTTGATACGTTTTTCCCGGTCGTAGGCGGTCGCATCATAAACTTCAATTTTGCGAATGAGGATTTCCAGGGTTTCCCTTTTTTCCAAAGCCAGACGAAGAGTATTGTAATCTTTGAAATTAAAAATGGTCTGGACAATCGGTTCGAAAAACACCATCGCCTGAGAACCGATATAATTTAGCGGCTTGACGGATTCCAGGAACATGATAGCCGGGACGGTCATCCGCTTTTCGACAGTCTTGCGGGCCAGTTTTTCCAGCACCGCTTCTTCTTCCTCCGGAAGCGGCTTCATCCCCGGATCCGGTACTTCCATGCCGCCTTTAAAAATACTCATGCCTTAATCTCCCGGTGAAGCCGCGTTGCCTTCCTTGTCGCCGTCATCACTTTTTAAGGCCGGCGACGCTGTTCGACCGAGGCGCTCTTTGACGAAAGCCGTGACCTCGTCACGGTTATTTTCGAACATTATATACAAACCCCGGAAATTTTCCAGCCGCGAGGGACGGGCAAAGGGCGACAGCAGAATGCCGTTCTTGTCGGGATAAAAACTCCGATACATCGCCCAATCCTTCACCAGCGTCTGGGTGGTGGTTTTGATTTTTATATTTTTGTCCGAGAGCCGGTACTCGGTGGGAAAATAAAACTTGGCCAGGGAAGCCATCAGAATCACCAGCGCCAGGACTGTAAAAGCCCGGGAGCCGGTAGCGTAAAAAACCAAAAACGATATTAACAATACGAATAATGTCACGGCCAGAGATACCCAGGGCCGCCGTTTCACCGGGTGACAGCGCCATGAAAGCACCTGTCCTTCAGCGTCGGTCTCTTCCGGTTGCGGCTGGTTTTTCTTCTCGTCTTCTTCCCGGTTCATGAGCGGTTATTTCCCGGTATCGTCCGGTTGCCGGTACCTTTCTTTCTTTACTTTTTCCATCATGTCCAGGAGTTCTTTAGGTTCAAAAAACTTTTTTTCAATCAACAGTCTCACCAGGGCTTCCTGGGCAAGGTTATTCGATAGAGCCAGCTCCTCAAAACTGATATCCCGGACTTGGCCATCGATGACCATCTTAAGAGCTACTTTCTTTTCTTCCATTACACGGCTCCCGCTATATAAAATGGATATATTTCAAAAGCTTAATATAAAGAATAAGGGTTGAATAAAAAAGAAAAGGATAAGATTTTTTATTTTTCGTCGGGTTATTCGTTTCCGTTGAAGGTACTGCCGATACCGATAAAAACCGCCTGACCGCCTTCAACTTTAAAAACCGGCATTGCAATATTTTCCCGATTCTCACCGAAAGTAACCCGACCGGCCACACCGGGATAGTCTTTGACCTGAGCCAGCTCCCGTACCAGATTTTCACGGCTTGCCCCGGCTTTAACCGCCGCCCTGGTGACCACCCGCAGTGCGTCATAACCCAGAGCAGCCAGACGTGGCGGTTGTTTTCCGTAACGAGCATCATAAGACACCGAGAATTTAAGGGTTTCTTCCGAACTTAGAGCCGGGATAAAAGGAGAGGGGAAAACCGCTCCTTTGGTTATATCATCCCCCAGCCGGTAAATTTCATTTTCACCCCAGCCATCCGTACCCAGATAAGTGGCTTTTAAGTTATAGAAATTTATTTGCGCCAGAAGCAGACGCAGCTGGGAGGCATTACCGGGCAGGAAAAGACAGTCAATATAAGCCGGGAGACCATCGGCATCGAGCGTATCCCCGCGCTCGTTGATGAAAAAGGTCGAATCGGGATATTTACTCATCAACATCGCTTTGATATCTTTGATGTAAGTTCCGAAATCCTTGTCGCGAGGTCGATAATATTCGACCGCGACAATTTTACCGCCCAGTTGTTCAAAGCGTTCAGTAAATGCCTTGGCAATACGAAGTTCATCGGTGCTGGTGGGAGTGATAACCGCGGCCGAGTCGGCTTTTAAATGCAGAACGGCATAATCAGCCATTTGAACTCCCTGCAGTTCAATATTGGGCGACAGCTGAAACGAGGTTTCATTTAAATACGTCAATCCGGCCTGGGTGGCGGCCGGTGCCACCAGGGGAAGGTTGCTGCAATTTAAAGTGGCCGAGGCAACCGCCGCCTCCTCGCTGGTCAAAGGCCCGATTATGATATCAATCGCCGAATTCGCCAAATTGCGTACTATCCGGGCAGCACCAATCGGGTCTCCCTTGGTATCAAAAGAGCTCAGTCTAATTTTTCGACCGGTCTCCTGACGGTAAAAATCAGCGGCTATTACCGCTCCGTTGTAAATATCTTCACCGAAACTCTGCAACTCGCCCGACAGCGGCAATACCAGAGCGACTTCCAGGATGTCACTCATAAGATGAGCCTGATAAGTTCCCCCCGTGGCCAAATCCGTTTTTTCACCGCAGTGCTCGAGCAGGTCTCGGGCGATAATGTATTCCTGACGGTCATTTAAAACCGGAGCCAGGTGCTTGATTAACTTACATTTCTTATCAACCGGGAGATTTTCAAAATCATCCGGGCGCAACATTACCGAACTGGCATTGCGGATGGCTCCTTCAAGTACCTCATGTAGCAGATTCATCAGCCGGGAATCCTCGACAAGACCATAAGACCGGATATAATTGCTGACGGCTTTATCAATATCCCCCCGCATATAGTATATATTACCCATGAAAAAATATACATGAGGGGTATATGGGGATTTAGCAAAACGGGTCAGAAAATTGTTGAAACCGGCCAGGGCTTTGTTATGGTTGCCGAAATAATAATCCGCCTTGGCTCTATTTATTATAAACAAATCAAGATTGGGGGATTCAGGGAATCGACCGGCCAGTTCTTCGAAAAGACGGGCGGCATCAAGCCAGTTGCCCTCCCGAAGCAGCCGTT
>JAQUSF010000105.1 GCA_028715215.1 Candidatus Zixiibacteriota bacterium | reverse complement strand
GGCCGGTCAGGTGGTGGGGCAGGTAACTTCGGGAACTTTCTCCCCTTCATTACAGAAACCGGTAGCCCTGGGTTATGTGCCGCTGGGACTTTCCAAAATAGGCAGCGAGGTTGAGATTGATATCCGCCAGAAGCGCTTTCCGGCAGTCGTCGTGAAACCTCCTTTTTATAAAAATGCCTCACATAAGTAGTCCTGGATATGGATATAAGATTGTACCTGACACCCTTGCCTTTTGAGCGGGCGGATGTTAACGATAAAACCGTGGTGGTGATCGATGTTCTCCGATCCTCGACCTCGATATGTGCTTCGCTGAAAGCTGGCGCCCGCGGCGTGATTCCCACCGCCGGTCCCGGCGAAGCCGCGGAAATGCGCAGTAAAATCGGTCCCGATACAACCTTGCTGGCCGGGGAGCGTGACGGTGTTAAAATAGAGAACTTCAATCTCGGCAATTCCCCCCTGGAATTCGTCGAGGATGCCGTCAGGGGAAAATACATCATCATTACCACTACCAATGGCACGGCTATTTTCAGCAAGGCCGGTAAAGCCCGGCTGGTTCTTTCCTGCGGGCTGGTGAACGTATCTCTTACCGCCCGGCGGGCAGCTGATGAAAACCGGGATGTAATGATTGTTTGCGCGGGTGAAAAAGGCGGTTTTTCCATCGAGGACACCCTCTGCGGCGGTATGCTCATTCATCTGTTGAATACGGTGCATAAAAAGGAAGTTACTTTAAGCGATGCCGGTTCTCTGGCGTTGCTTTTATATCGGGCTAATAAAACCGCCATCAGGCAGTCCATCGCTCAGGGCGAGCACGGCCGGTACCTGACCTCGATTGGTTTTAAAAAAGATGTTGAGTTCGCCACCGAGGTTGACGCCCTGCCGGTTTTGCCGGTTCTAAAAGACGGCCGGCTTATCCTGGAAAGTGATGCTGACATTACTAAATAGAAAACTTGGTCTTTAGCCTCTTTTAAAGGTATAATTTAATGATGAAATTTGTGCTTGTTTTATTATCTCTGTGTTTTGTCTTATGCCCGGATTCGGCTCCTGCGGAGACCGGGGTAAATTTCGTTATTGATGTTTTTCAGTATGACCCCGGCACCGGTCAGCAGGTAAGGCTTGTTTCCGACACGGCGGTGCTTCTCGAAGGTATCCGTACTTATGGTTTTCTGGTCAATTTCTCTATGGAGCTGGAATTAACGCGGGTCGATACCAGCAAGGCTGTTTTTAACGCTCATATTTTTTCCTTGACGCCTCAGGCGGAAGCCGTGGCTCGGAATTTCCAGGTGGAATACGGTCTTCCGGCGCGAGTGGATAGCCTGAAAGGCAAAGGTGAGGCTGTCTTCTCGATAATGTTCACGCCGCTGGAACCAATAGAAATTAATCCCTTTCCCTGTACGTATGTGCATTATAAGGAAGGTCATTTTGATTTTGATCCGACTGCCTATACCGACCTTTATTATGTCCCGAATACCTACGGTGATTTTTACTGGAATGCGGTAAAAGGTTTGTTTGAAGAACGCTACCGCCTGTTCAGGGATTTGAACAATTTTAACCTGCCCGGCAAGTACTCGGTTTTTTTGTGTCCGTGTCCGATTTATTCGGTTATCTGGGATAAACGATTCGGGATGATGGTTGACCCCACCCGCAATAATGCATTTGTCATATTCGGGAAAGAGGTCAATTCGGTGGACCCGTTTGTTCTTTTACAGGCGGCCATTTACCGTAACTACGGTTACGCACCGCTGTTTCTGACCGAGGGTTTTGCCAATTATCTCTCGTTCGTTACCTATGATATGAAAAAGATTATCGGGCAGGAAAAAAATCCGCCCCTGGCGTCACTTATGCATACCTGTGATTACCTGCAAACCGACCCCTATATAGCTGACCGGTTGGCGGGTAGTTTCGTGCGCTATTTGATCAATCAATATAAGATTGATGTTTTCCTGAAACTTTACCGCCTCGCCGACGACCTGACGCTGCAGAAAAATATCGAGGATACCTACGGTAAGAAACTGACTGACCTTGAAGCCGAATGGCGGCATTATGTGGATACGGTCAGCATCAGCGTCAAACAGCTGGATTATTTTGCCGACCAGGCCGAGGTTATGTTTGACTACCGGCAAATGTTGTCTTTTTACCTGGAAATTCTGTCCCGGATTGATACCCGGGCGGATTCCGTATCGGTTTTGAATAAACTGGTGCGGGCATATTTCTTTAATGGTGATTATTACCAGGCTACGGAAATTCAAAGACGATTGACGGGTTATGACAGCACCAACGCCCGTTACTGGATGGCGCTGGGGAATTACCAGATGATGAACGGTTTGTATGATTCGGCCTTCTACAATCTCGAGCGGGCGCGGCGTCTTGATACCGCTGATAATCTGATTCAATTCAACCGGGCTTTGAATAATTATTACCGGGGTAATAAAATGGAAGCCCGGGAGCTGTTTCTCAAGGTGATTGAGCAGCCTATGGATGCCTCCGCCCAGGGCGAAAGCCGGGTGATGCTGGGGTACATGTTCCGGGAATCGGACAATAAAGAGGATAAAGCCGCGGCTCAAAGATTTTTTACCGAGACGGTTAATATCGAAAGCCGGGTTCTGCAAACACACGGGACCTCGTCCGCCAACTACCTTTGGATGGGGGTAGCCAACCTTGGTCTCGACGACTATGGAACGGCTTATGAATATCTCAGTACTGCCCTGTATCTGGAAACGCGCCCGTTTTACCAGGGGATGATAAATCTCTGGCTGGGGAAACTGGCTGATGTTCGTGGCGAGAGAGAGCTGGCCCGGGAACATTACGGCCAGGTCCTGGCTCTGGCTTCGCCGGTTTATTGCCAGGATGAAGCCCGGCAGTATCTGGACAAGCCATACCGGCAATAATTATGTTTAATTTTCTTAATGCCACCATTCTTCTGGCGGCGATAGCCGCCCTGATACCTTTGATTATTCACCTGCTTTCAAAAAAACGGGTGAAGATTATCGAGTTTTCATCACTTCGTTATCTGAAAGCCATGCAGCGCCGGCAGGTACGGCGTTTAAAGATCCGCCAGTTGCTGCTTTTGTTTTTGAGAATATTGATTATTCTGGCGGTGGTGATGGCCTTTGCCCGCCCCACCACCAAAAGCGACCTGGTCGGTTCCCATGCCGCGGTGTCCGCTGTAATTTTATTGGACAATTCGGCTTCGATGAACCGCTATGTTACCGATGGCAACCTTTTTGATATCGCCCGACGGAAAACCCGCGAACTTCTGGAAACTTTCGGGCAGTCCGACCAGCTTTGTCTGATAGCGCTGGCCGGCCTGAACGAGGTGAGTGAAGAAATATCTTTTTCTTCGCCCGCAGCCGCCCTGAAAAAGTTGGACCTGCTGCAGGCGAGTCATACTCCCGCCCGGCTGGAAACCGCCCTCGAAACCGCCCGGGACCTTTTGGCCGGGACGCTGAATCTCAACCGGGAAATATATTTAATCACCGACTTCCAGAAAAAAAACCTGCCCGATAAAAAGCTGTTGGCCGATGTCGGGGCGGAAATATATATCATGGAACTGCCACTGGATGTCAACGACAACTGCGGTGTCACAGGTGTTGATTTCGGCGGCCAGTTGCTTCAACCGGGTTATAATTTCGACCTGGTCGCAACGGTTAAAAATTATGGTGCCGAACAAAAGGACGATATCCTGGCGTCGCTGTTTATGGACGGCAAGCGGGTTTCGCAGACTAATTTTAATATCGCCGCCGACGGTGAGACTGAGGTTCGTTTCACCCTGGCGGTTTCCCGAGCCGGTTTTCACAGCGGTTACGTGGAGATTGCCGACGACCTGTTTATGAATGACAACCGCTACTTTTTCAGTTTTAACATTCCCGAAAGATTCAACCTGCTGCTGATAAAAGGTGATTATGCCGGAGCCTTCATGTCGCTGGCGCTGGTGCCCAACACGGTCTTAAGTCAGTTCTGGTCGGTTAAAGAAGCGGAACCGGAAAATTTATCGACCGTGGCTTTTGACGATTATGATGTTATTTTCCTGGTTGGAGCGCCGTCTTTAAATGATGTCTATACCAACCGGATAAAAGCCTTCGTCCGTCGGGGTAAAGCCTTATTCGTCACTTACGGAGCCGCGACCGATATAAATTTCTTCAATGATGTCTGGTCCGGGCTTACCGGTGTAGTTTATAACGAGCCGGTGCCGGCGGTATTTACCCGGGCCGGGTATTATACGCTGCAGTCGGTGGAAATGAAACACCCTGTTTTTTCGGTCTACGGGTTTGAAGAAAACCGTCCTCCGGAAATTAAATTTTATGCTTTGCCCCGGATAAGTTTAAATGACAATATCCGTACCCTGATGCGCTTCAGCGGCGACCGCCCCGCCCTCGTGGAAACCACTTTCGGTTCCGGCAAGGTGCTGACTTTTACCGGGCCGATATCGCCGGAATATTCCGATTTCACCGGTCATGCTTTTTTTGTTCCGTTCATCTCGAGAATCGCCGAATACCTGGCCTCGGATATGTCATTGCTTGATTTACGCTTGTTTACCGACCGCCCGATTACCCGTACTCTTGCCATTATGGGGGCGATGGCTTATCCCGTGACATTATTGACCCCGGACAGTAGTCGTTATAATATTCCGCCTCAGGAAGAGCAGGGAACTCTGGTTATCAAAGCCGCTCCGACCGACCAGCCGGGTATTTATCATGTCAGTTATCTGGGTCGGGAAATCGACCGTTTTGCGGTTAATATCGACCCGGCTGAAGGTAATCTGGTAATGGCTGACCCGGAGCAGTTCAGCGCCGCTCTCGGAATAGAACAGTTCCGTCGGCTGGCGTATGATAAACCGCTGGCGGGGGTAATCTCCGAGTACCGTTTCGGACGGGAGCTGTGGCAGGTCTTTTTGTGGCTGGCCGTGGTCCTGGTTGCCCTGGAAATTTTTCTGGCTCGAAGCGCCCCGCCCGAGGAGTAATCGGCTATGACGCTGTTGGCGGTTGAGAAAATCTCCAAGAAATTCAAAGACCAGGTAATTCTCGACGAGGTTTCCTTCACCATCCAGGCTCATGAAATAATCGGCCTGGTAGGGAAAAACGGTATCGGTAAAACCACCCTGCTGGAAATCCTGGCGGGCAAACAGGCTTTCGACAACGGGTTTATTACCCGTGCCCGGCATTGCCGGGTGGATTATATTGAGCAGGAAAAGTCCGATTATCTCGACATGAACCTGTTCCAGTTTGTCGCCGGCGCCCGTGAGGACCTCTTCGCCATGCGCGAAGAAATCCGTAATCTGGAACATTATCTTGAAGATAATCCCCATGACCGTGAAAATCTGGAACGTCTCGGCAACCTCCAGCATAATTTCGAGGTCGAAGGCGGCTTCGATATTGAAAATGAGATAAAGGTAATTTTAAAAGGGCTGGGATTTGAAGAGCACCGTTTCCTTGACCGCCTGCAAAATTTTTCCGGAGGAGAAAAAAACCGGGCCGGTCTGGCGCGCCTTCTGGCCGGCCGGGGAAACCTTCTTTTGCTGGACGAGCCGACCAATCATCTCGATATCGCCTCCACCACCTGGCTGGAAGAGTACCTTCGTAAACTCAACAAAGCGTGCCTTATCGTATCTCATGACCGGGCTTTTTTGAAAGCGACGGTTGCCAAGGTGTGGGAGATGAATTTCGGCAAGCTTGAGGTATATCACGGTTCATTTGAGAATTACCTGGTTGCACGCACCGAGCGTCAGCGCCTGGCTCAGCATCATTATCAGCACCAGCAGGAGGAAATAAAACGGATCGAGGATTTCATTCGCCGCAACATGGCGGGTCAAAAAACCCGGCAGGCGCAGTCCAAGCTCAAGTATCTTAATCGGATTAAAAGACTGCCGCCCCCTCGAACCGACAGCCGTGGTCCGAGTATCAGCGTGGCGTCCTCGGGTCGCTCCTTCGCCCGTGTTCTGGCGCTCGAAAAGGTCACTTTTGGTTACGGCGATTACCCGGTGGTAAGAGATGTCAGTTTCGATATTTATCGGGGTGATAAAATCGGCCTGATTGGTTGCAACGGGTCCGGTAAATCGACCATTCTTAAAACCCTCATTGGTGAAATAGCTCCGGTGGCCGGTTCGGTAGAGCTGGGCAGCAAAGTCGAGGTGGGCTATTTTGACCAGGAACTGTCGGATTTGAACACCACCGCTACCGTTCTGGATAATATCTGGGAGGTTGACGCCATGGCCGATGGTCATAAAATGCGCTCTTTTCTGGCCCGGTTCGGTTTTACCGGCGAGGATGTTTTTAAACCGGTAGGGGCTCTTTCGGGGGGCGAAAAGACCAAGCTCTGTCTGGCCCGATTGTTGTACCACCCGGCCAATTTCATCATTCTCGATGAGCCGACCAACCACCTTGATATCAACGCCCGTGAAGCTCTTGAAAACGCCCTGATTAATTTTGACGGCAGTTGCCTTATTGTAAGCCATGACCGCTATTTCCTGGACCGGGTCGTCAGCAAATTGTTACATGTCGAAAACGGACGACTTGATTTTTATGACGGCAATTTTTCTTATTTTCTGGAAAAAACAAAACCGGCGGATGCCCCCGTTCGGGTCAAAGACGACAACCAGAAAAAGGCATATTACGATTTCAAAGAACAATCCCGCCGCCGCTCCCGGCATAAAAAAGAACTGGAAAAAACCCGGGATAAAATTGCTGAACTGGAGCAAAAACTGTTGACAACCGAAGAAGATATTAATTACCGGATTCCCAGCGACGACTGGGAGGAACTGCAGAAGGCGCACGAAAGAAAAAAGCATCTGGAGAATTCGCTCCTGGAATGGTACGGCCGACTGGAAAAACTGGAGACCGAACAGCTTGATTAAAATTTTAACTATCTCCGCCTCGCCGGTTGAGGGTGCTTCCACTGATATAATATTACGCGAAATTGCCGGTGCCATCATCAACCGTCTCAGGCCGACGCTGGAAGCGGAGAATTATTTTGTCAAGTTGAATGAAATGACGTTCTTTCCCTGCCAGGCGTGCGGTAAAGCGCCTACCCCGGCGTTCTGTTTCTATAACGACGACCTGGCCGATGTCTATCATATCCTGGCGGAGTGCGATTGTCTCCTGTTCGGAACCCCGGTCTATTTTGACACTGTTTCCGCCCAGGCGAAAATGTTCATTGACCGCTGTAATTGTTTCCGCCCGGCGGATTTCGAACGGATTGACCCGGAACATGATTTCATAAGGATTATCAAGCGTCAGCGTCCCGGGGCGATGGTACTGGTCGGAAGTAAGGGTGGCTGGTTCGAGGGCGCTCGAAGAACGGTTGCCGGTTTTTTCAAGTGGGTCGAAGTATCCAATGAAGGCTTGCTGATTTATCACACCAGGGATTTTAATAAAAAAGGTACGGCCGCCGGCGAACCGGAACTTCTCAGTGATGCCCGCCAAACCGGCGAATTGCTGGCTGAATTGATAATGGCCCGCCATGAATGATTCAAGGACTCTGAAATACTACCGCGAACGCGCTCCCGAGTACGAACAAATCTATTACCGCCCCGAGCCCGAAAGGCGCCGGGAAATTGATGGCGAGGCGACCCGCCTTAAAGAATATGTCCGGGGTTGCTCGGTGCTGGAATGGGCTTGCGGGACCGGCTACTGGACAAGGATTATGGCAGAGACGGCTTCGCATATAATTGCCTTCGATTTCTGGATGGAGATGATTGCACAAGCCCGGAAAAAAAAGTACCGGTCACCGGTTGCTTTCTTGCAGGCGGATATGGAATATCTGCCGCTGAAAACTGCGGTTTTTGATTTCCTGGCAGTCGGCTTCTGGTTTTCACACCAGCCCTGTCAGGAATATGAACGTTTTTTTGAAAGGCTAAAGTATCCTTTAAAAAAAGAAGGCCAAATTTGGATGATCGATAATAATCCCCCGGCCGAGGGCCTGCAGAAAACCTCCGCCGGCTGTGATAAATTCGGGAATAATTTAAAAGAACGGTTTCTTGATAACGGCCGGGAGTATATCATTATAAAAAATTATTTTGAAGAAAAGCAGCTTCGGGATATTTTCACACCCGCCTTCAAAATTGAACAACTGGTGTTCGGGAAGTATTACTGGTCAATACTTATGACCCCAGGATAACTTTTTTTAATGCAAAGGAATCGTATGTGGGTGTAAGCTCTTAATTAAAAGGAACTTAACCTGCCCGAAATTGTTATCAGATATTATTATAACTGCTTGCTATTTTAAAGAAAGTAATTATATTTATAGTTTGTAGAGAAAACCGATAATTAAATATAGTAAATGAGGTGATAAGTTGAAATCAGGCATTCATCCGAAATATAAAGAGCTGACTATTACCTGTGCCTGCGGCGCCACCTATACCACCCGGTCCACGAGAGATAAAATAAGCGTGGAGATTTGTTCCAACTGCCATCCGTTTTTTACCGGTAAGCAGAAACTGATCGATACCGCCGGTCGGGTGGAACGTTTCCGCAAAAAATATAAAAACATAGTGAAATCGAAGTAGCTTCGATTTGACCATAAATATCGGCGGGCGGGACGTAATATATACAGTTACACCGCTCGCTGTTTGTTTTTTCAGGCGATGTTGAATAAATTCAGGTTGCAGGTTTTATGCCCGATTTAAATGTTGGCGGCCAGGCTGTTATTGAGGGCGTGATGATGCGTTCCAAGGACAGGGTGGCTACTGCTGTCCGCATACCCGGTGGAGAAATTAAAATAAAAACCGAGCCGTACCGCTCCTATACACAGCGGTATAAGATACTCGGTTTACCGATTATCCGCGGGGCGGTTTCTTTTGTCGAGATGCTGATAATCGGTATAAAAACTCTCAATTTTTCCGCTGAAATCGCCGTCAAGGAAATTGATAAGGAACAGGCGGCTCAAAAAGGTAAGGATTATAAAGAGGAAGTTAAAAAAAGCAATACCCTGTATTTGATTCTGACTTCTCTTTTCGCCCTGGCGCTGGGGATAGTTATCTTCTTCTTTTTTCCCTTATGGGTGGCCAATTTGTTCGATATAAAAAAAGATGCCGTGGCTTTTAATCTTCTGGCCGGCGGCATCCGCCTGGCGTTGTTCATAGGTTATGTCTGGGTGATATCCCTTTTTGATGAATTCCGGAAAATCTTCCAGTATCACGGCGCCGAGCACAAGTCCATTTATGCCTATGAAATGGGCGATGAACTGACACCGGAAAAAGCCGCCCGGCACACTCGATTCCACCCGCGCTGTGGAACCTCGTTTATAATAATTGTCGCCCTTTTTGCGGTTTTAATGTATGCCCTTTCCGACAGCCTCTACACTCTCTGGGCGGGTCATCCCCCGGTTCTTCTGACCCGGTTCGCGATTCATTTCAGCCTGTTGCCCCTGGTAGCCGGAGGGTCGTATGAGCTTTTAAAGCTGTCCGGTAAAACCCGGGAAAACAAACTGACTAAAATACTTATCAAACCGGGCCTGTGGTTGCAGAAATTAACCACCCAGGAACCAACCGCCGAACAGCTTGAAGTCGCTATCGCCTCGCTGGAAGCCGCCCTGGGCATCACCGAATCCAAACTGGCGTGCAAACGTACCGCCGTACCTTAGCTTTTTAAACCTTTTTTCTTTAATCCTATAATTATATTATAACTTGTTTTATTCAGGTGACCTTTTTATATGCTTGAAATAGTCAAAAAACTGGAAAAGAAACTCAGCGATATCGATGCCGCCATGTCCGACCCGGCCAACCTGGGCGAGATGAAAAAGATGATTAAACTGGGCCGGGAACGCCGCCAGGTGGAAGATATTCTTGCCGCCGGAAGAAAATATCGCCAGGTCATGAACGGGATTGAAGAAGCCCGGGAAATAATCATGCACGAACGCGACAGCGAGCTTCTGGCAATGGCTCGTGAGGAACTGGAAAAAAATGAGAACCAGCTCGAACAGGTGGAAAAAGAATTCAAAATGAAACTTCTACCTCACGACCCTAACGATGAAAAATCGGCCATTGTCGAAATAAGGGCCGGTACCGGCGGTGATGAAGCCGGGATTTTTGTGGGCGATGTTTTCAGGATGTATCAGCGGTACTGCGATTCCAAAGACTGGAAGATGGAGATCCTCAATGCCACGGATTCCCAGCTGGGCGGATTCAAGGAAATCATCTTTTCCATCGAAGGTGATGGTGCTTATGGACTGATGAAATACGAATCCGGGGTTCACCGGGTACAGCGGGTACCGGCTACGGAATCCCAGGGACGGATTCATACCTCGGCTATAACTGTGGCGGTTTTTCCCGAAGCCGAGGAAGTCGATGTGGAAGTCAAGGAAAATGAAATAAAGGTTGATGTTTACCGGTCGTCGGGTCCCGGCGGGCAGTCGGTCAACACCACCGATTCGGCGGTGCGCATAACGCATCTTCCCACCGGCCTGGTGGTTACCTGCCAGGATGAAAAATCGCAGATAAAAAACAAAGCCAAAGCTTTGAAAGTATTGCGGGCCCGGCTGCTCGACAGAATGCTTTCCGAGCAGAAGGAAAAAATAACCAGTGAACGCCGCTCGATGGTTTCCACCGGGGACCGCTCCGCCAAAATAAGAACCTATAATTTCCCTCAGTCCCGGGTAACCGACCACCGGATTAATCTGACGCTCTATCGGCTCGATGAGATTATGGAAGGTCACATTGACGCTCTGATTGAACCGCTGCGTCAGCATGACCAGGAAGAAAGACTCAAACTGGAAACCATCCGGGTTTAAAAAAAAAGGAATTTTTGTTTTGAAGCTTCTGAAAATTGCCGCCGCCGTATTATTAATGCTGCTTATGCTCTATGTTACGCGCCAGAATTCACGCGGCCGGTCCGAGTACTTTTCTCTTGACCATAACGGCTATACCCTCGAAATGCATACCGTACCTAAAATACAGGAGTATGAAAACGATGAAATTGTTGTCAGCTTGACCAAACCGCCGGGCGCTGAAGGTAAACTGTGGTTTTTGTCGTCCGAGATTAAACACTATACTTCCTCCCTCAGTACTCCCTATATGGAAATCCCCATGACCCTGGTTGATTCGGCTGTCGGGCGTTATGCGGTTTCGGTAACCGCCGGCAACCGGGGTGGAAGAATATATTATTACTTTGAATTTATAGACAGAGACGGCAAGACCCTGGCCACCTTCAAAGACCCCGATGGTCGCCCGTTTATGCTGAAATATATCGGCCGGGTACCGGTTGTCATCATTGTCTTTCATATTGCGTTCTTATTTGCGACGGTTTTCTGCGTATCGATGGCGGCTATTAATGCCTTCGGTGTAATTACCACCGGGAAGAATGTCCGTGCGATGGTTTTATATATATTCTGGGCGACAGTCTTTACTTTTTTGGGTATGGTTCCTTTCGGCTGGCCGATGAATTATTATGCTTTCGACGTCGTCTGGGAAGC
>JAQUSF010000104.1 GCA_028715215.1 Candidatus Zixiibacteriota bacterium | reverse complement strand
ATATTGCCATCCCTTCAGGGAACCGCTAATTTTACCGGCATGATGAAACCTGCCGGTATTTTTATTGCTGTCTTTCTGCTCCTGCTGTTTTTTTTCCATTCGCTTAAGGCTCAAACCGGGCATTACGATGCCTACATGGACAGCGTCAAAGCCGACCTTTTGATTCAAGCCCAGCAGGTTCTTTTCAATGACGGTTTTGAAACGGCCGATTCACTTTGCCGGGCTTTTATTACCCGTTATCCTTCCGACCCGGCCGGTTATTTTTTCAAGGCGGCAGTGTTGCTGGCTGAAATGAGTGACCGTGAAGAAAACCTTTATCCCGAACAATTTCACCGCCTCCTGGACACAGCGGCGAACCTTGCCGAGAAGATGACGAACCACCCCGACAGGCGCTACCGGGCCTGGATGTATCTTTTTTCGGGACATGTCCGGGCTTACCGTTCATTATGGGAGGCCAGGTTCGGCTCGATGCTTGCGGCCGTGAACGCCGCCTTCAAAGCCCGCTCGGAATATGAAAAAGGTCTGGAAAACGACAGCACCCTGGTTGACCTCTATCTTGGTCTGGGCTCTTACCATTACTGGAAATCCGCCCGGGCGGGTATTTTTCGCTGGCTGGGTATCTTAAAAAACCAGAAAGACCAGGGGCTCGAGGAACTTTACAGGGCTTATCAGGGTTCCATTATTTCCCGCGAGTCAGCCCGCAGCGCCATGCTCTGGGTCTGGCTCGACCTGAAGGAATATGATTCCGTTGTAGCCCTTGCTCATGAAGCCCTGTTGAAATATCCCGGTGGTAAATCTTTCCGCTGGCCCCTGGCCAGAGCTTATTTCGAAAAAAAGGATTACTCCAAGGCATTGCAGACCTATCAGGACCTTCGTAATGGAATCGCCTCCAATCCCGGCAATTATTACAACCTGATTGAATGTGATTATTATCTTAACCAGTGCTATGACCGCATGCAGATGAATGAAGAAGCCCACCAGGCGGCAAGGCACATGAAAAAATATTATGATAAAATTCCTGGTGACGTTCGGCAACGCCAGCGCGACAATATAGCTTACTTGAAAAGAGTCGCCCGAACCTGAGAAAACCGGCGGGTTTTATTCCATCGGGATTTCCTGGGTGCTGATTTCACCCCGTTCCCGTTCGTCAATTAAACGGCAACCTTCCATCAGTATCGACTCGTTGGACAAATCATTATTGTGCTCCGGAATCGAGGTCCGCGAAACCGGCTGAACGCTCCAGTTGCCGTCTTTCCAGGTCAGGGCTTCATACACCGCCTCGGCGCCGGTACGTTCCTGGCATTTAGCAAAGACGATAGCTCCTTCGTCGAGGTAAATAACCAGGTCCTTGCCGTCGGAAGTTATGACCATACGCACGGTTTTTCGACTGGGTCCCATAGCCTGAATCAGGTCAATCAGGTTCATATCCTCCAGCCGGCCATGTGCCCCGTTGGCATCCATAGAACCATTACCACTCCCGGCCGCTTTTTCACTCAGGCGGGTTTGAATTTTTTTCATCTTGACGACCAGAAGGTTCGGATTGTCGCTGATGGGAATAATATCTTCAATCCCTTTTTCCAGCATACCGGTCAGTTCGGAAATGACCGACGGCTGGGTCAGAAGGAAAGTCGGCACACCCGCGATATCCACCCCGTCATCGACAAGTCCGCTGATAAAGTCGATGATATTGATAGCCCCGGTCTGACATAAAAGAACCATTATTTCCGGACGGCTGCGTTTAAACAGCTCCACGAAGGTAGTGCTGGAACTTACTGAAATCGTCCGGAAACCTTCCAGTCTCAGACGATGTTCGAAATGCGAAACCAGCTCGGGGAGGTCGCCGAATATCATGACCTGATTATACTTATCGTCCGTATGGGCTTCGAATACCTCTTCCTTGATCATTTCGATAAACGGCCGGGCGATTTCCGCCAGGAACAGTTTCCCGGTCAGGTCTTCAAATTTTTTCTTGATGGCGTCAAAACGGTCCAGCGACAGTTTTTCATTTACCCCGATATTATCGCAATAAATATCCACCACCGTCAGAATATTACCACCCAGGATTTCAATAGGCAGACGCTTGGTATACTTTTGCCGCAGGTTGATATACATGGAACGCAGGATCTCAATTATCAGCGGCGGAAAATTGAGCGAATCGAGCAGTTTGCCGGTCAGTTCAATATGGGAACGGGGGTTGTTCGAAGTTTCGGTCTTGCCGTAGTAAAACTTGGCGATATCATGAAGGTAAGCGGCATTAATGACGGTAATCCGGTCCTTGTCGGGCAGACCGATACGGCGACAGAGCCGGTCAACATACTGGCCGACTATCCCGCTGTGGTTTTCCTCGAACTGGTTGCGCGAGGAAAGAAGCGAGGTAAAGAGGTCGAGGTTTTTCACCAGGAGGTTGATTTCCGAGGTTCCGGCTCCATAATTAAGCAGTAAACTCGCTACCGACTCGTAATAACGGACTTTTGTCCGGGGTGAAATTTTCCGCAGGCGGTCGATTAAATCCAGGTAGTCGCCCGATACGGTGTCTTTTATGAACACCGTGTTATATTCCCTGTCCCCGATGATGTCTATGGCATCATCCGCCGAATCCGTTATCACCACCTGGTAATTTTCTTTTTCCAGGATAGTTTTAATAACTTCCTGGTCGTTGGTTTCCTCGGTGACCAGCAGAACATGCCGGGATTCTGCAGTGACTGACGGGATTTCATTACCGGCGGAATCTTTTACCGGGATGTTCTGAGAACTTTGATGGGCATCGTTTGCCGGCGCCATGTTCTCGACGGCTTCGACCGTGGTCATGTAATATTTCGCAATGGCCGATTTAAGAGAAATTTCCACCGCCACGTAAAGCTGAATCTTTTTGCCCCGGGCTACAAAATTCAACTCGTTGACCAGATCTTCATCGTCAGGATTTTCACAGGCTACTTTCAATATGTTGTTTTCCACGTCATAGTCGAAAGGCATAACCCGGCGCGAAACGGCTACCCGCGAGGGAATAAACTTGACCACCTCCTCCGGGATTTCCACCTCTGAAAGAACCACTCCCTCGCACCCGCTTTGAATCGAAAGTACTCGTACCAGCGACGCCTCGTCGATAAATCCCCGGCGCAGAAGATTGGAACCTATTTTACCGCTGAATTCCTTCTGCGACTGAAGAGCTTCTTTAATCTGCTCTTCGGTGACAAGCCCCTCCTGAAGAAGTATCTGGTCTATTCTCATCGAATTTTTATCCGCCGCTGTTAATTATACCGGTTGTTTTTATCCTGCCGCCGGTTCTTCAGTCTGGCTTTCGTTATGTTTTAAAAAAATATCCGCCAACACCGACCAACCGGAAAAACGCATTTTTACCTTAAACAGTTCAATCCGTTCGGATTTTACCTTAATCCTTCAACTCTGTATCTAAATCGGAATAATTACCAGTTAGTATAGGCAGAATACGGTTTTTTTACTGTTCCTTTTTTGAACAGTATCTTCAACCTTATGAATAATCTGCTCCTAACAGCTATAAATTTTCCCCCGGCATATTGATGTCCCCTATAAAAAATATTACTTTGGGGGCTATGAATGACCACCACAGAATAAACGAAATCAAACTGACGGCGGAAGTCAGCTGTTCCGGGTGAGCTTCCAAACTGGGGCCAAAGTTTTTGGCCGACGCCCTGCAGCATCTTCCTCAATCGCAACACCCCGGTTTACTGGTCGGCTTTAACACGTCTGACGATGCCGGTATATTCTTGATTAACGACCACCAGGCACTGGTACAAACAGTCGATTTTTTTCCCCCTATCGTCGACGATCCTTATTACTTCGGTCAGATAGCCGCCGCCAACGCTCTTTCCGATGTTTACGCCATGGGCGGCCGACCCCTGACCGCCCTCAACCTGGTCGCTTTCCCCATAGATAAGATGCCGCCGGAAATCCTGACGGCCATACTCAAAGGTGGAAATGAGAAAGTCCTCGAAGCCGGGGCGGTTGTGGTCGGGGGACATTCCATCAAAGACCAGGAGCTCAAATTCGGCCTGGCTGTCACCGGTATCATCAACCCCTCGCATATTATTACCAATGCCGGAGCCCGTCCGGGTGACCGGCTGTACCTTACCAAACCGCTCGGAACGGGAATAATTACAACCGGCATCAAAAGAAATAAGGTTGCAAAGGACCTGATTGAAAAAGTGACTCTGCAGATGGCCGCCCTCAATCGCGACGCCTCGGAAATCATGGTGCGTTACCGCGCCCGAGCCGCCACCGATATAACCGGTTTCGGCCTGCTCGGTCATGCGAGCGAAATGGCCGCCGCCTCGAACATAACTATAAAATTATTTTCCGAACAACTCCCCCTGCTCGACGACGCCCTGATTCTTGCCGAAGCCGGTATGATACCCGGCGGAGCTAACGAAAACCAAAGCTATTTTGAAGAAAAGGTTAACATTAAAAATAGTCTCGACCACAACCTGGTTAAAGTCCTCTTTGACCCGCAAACCTCGGGCGGTTTATTTATCGCCATCCCGCCTGATAATACCACGGCTTTTGAAAAAGACATGAATACACAAAAAGTGTTCTTCCGGAGTGTTGGTGAGGTTGTTGATAAGAAAAATTATCTAATTATCGTAGAATAAGATAAGTAAAAACCGGCTGCAAATTATACAGCCGGTTTTTCAATAAAACAGCCATCGTCACACAATCAGACGATATCTATTAGCCAAGGTTTTTGGCGATAAAAGTCCAGTTTATTATGTCCCAGATTTTCTCAAGATATGTCGGGCGGGCGTTGCGGTAATCGATATAATACGCATGCTCCCAGACGTCGACCGTCAGAAGCGGCTTTTTCCCCTCGCGCAGAGGATTGCCGGCGTTACTGGTATTCTCAATTTTCAACTTACCATCCTTGTCCTTGACCAGCCAGGTCCAGCCGGAGCCGAAATTGGTTGCCGCCGCATTATTAAAAAGCTTCTTGAACTCGGCCAAAGACCCGAAATCCTTTTTGATGGCTTCAGCCAGCTTGCCTGAGGGTTCGCCGCCGCCCTTCGGACTCAAACAGTTCCAGTAAAAAGTATGGTTGTAAACCTGGGCACCGTTGTTAAATATACCCCCGGCGGCATCTTTGATGATTTCTTCGAGAGTAGCCTTTTCAAATTCCGTTCCCTTGATAAGATTATTCAGATTATTTACATAGGCCTGATGATGTTTCCCGTAATGATATTCAAGGGTTTCTTTTGAAATAACCGGTGCCAGGGCATCCATCGCATAAGGAAGTTTCGGCAATTCGTGAGCCATAATATCTCCTTTCCTGTTTTATCTATTTTTATTTGATGAGTATTTTTTACCCCTTTTTGTCAATAAGGTTATACGAATTATCACCCCTTGTCAAATGCAAATATTATTTTGACTTTTTATTAATTTTATACTCACATTTTTTAAACTCTTGCTAATTATAATTTGTATATTATATTGAGTGGGGTGATAAAAACATCGGGGTGATCATCCACTGCTTTTCTTTACGACTGGCAGATGTCTTCTTATCACACTCCTTATATTAAAAAAATATTAAGTTGTTACTGTATAACAACATAATGTTTTTATAAAATTGAAAAAACGGCTGTAGGTTAAATTTATTGTTGACTTACCGACAAATATTAAAAATAGTTGTTTAAACGCGGAGCTATAAAAAATGGAAATTAATTTAATATATTCCAAGGACGACCCGCGTCAGACAAAAGCCAGAAATTTTGTTAAGCAGTTTCTTCACGACCGGGGAGTCTTGGCCAAGGTTTTTGAATCTGACCAGCCGGTTAAATCACCGACCTTGATTGTTAACGGACAGATTTTAACCGACTCCCGTCAGAAACCACGTGGGACTGACACCCGAATGTATCCCGGAATTGATGATATTGCCGAAGTTCTGGAAAAGCACATCTGGAGTTTTTAATAACGACATCCGGTCAGGGCAGGGCTGACGCCGGTAACCATACTTTCTTTAGTTTACCTTCTCGGTCAAGAAATCTATAATCCGGGGCATCTTCATGCGGATTTGTTCCATGGTATCGCGGTCGCGGACGGTCATGGTTTCATCTTCGATGGTCTGCCCGTCGATAGTCACACAAAACGGCGTCCCGGCTTCATCCATCCGGGCATAACGCCGTCCGACCGCTCCCGATTCATCATAGAAAACCTTAAACCGTTTGCCCAGTTCCTTATAAACATTCAGGGCGAACTCGGGCATACCATCTTTTTTTACCAGCGGGAAAACCGCCGCTTTGATGGGGGCTATTTTAGGAGAGAAGCGCATGAAAACCCGTTTTTCTCCCTTTATTTCCATTTCGTCATAACCATCCACAAGCACCGTCAGCAATGTCCGGTCGGTCCCGGCCGAGGTTTCGATAATAAAGGGAATGAATTTCTCCGCAAACCGTTCGTCGAAATACCGCATATCCTTATTGGTGGCTTCCATGTGCCGTTTCAAATCGAAATCGGAGCGGTTATGGACGCCTTCCAGTTCCTGCCAGCCGAAGGGAAACTCGTATTCGATATCAAATGCTGCTTTGGCATAATGGGCTAGCTCCTTGGGTCCATGTTCATGCCAGCGCAGTTTATTCATATTCAGGCCCAGCTGACGATACCACTCCCAGCGTTGCTCGCGCCAGTATTCAAACCACCGGGCATCCTCATCGGGGTGGACAAAATACTGCATCTCCATCTGCTCGAACTCCCGCATCCGGAAAATAAAATTACCCGGGGTGATTTCATTGCGGAAGGCTTTGCCTATCTGGGCAATACCGAATGGGATTTTCTGCCGGGAGGAATTCTTGACATTGAGAAAATTGACATATATGCCCTGGGCGGTTTCCGGACGCAGGTAAACGATACTGTTGTCATCGGGGACCGGCCCGAGATGTGTCCGGAACATCAGGTTGAATTGCCGCGGTTCGGTAAGTTCCCCGCCGCAGGTCAGAGGCGACTTGGAAGGTTTCATCGGGCACCGGGCTTCCTCGAGCTTGTCCGCCCGGAAACGCGCCTTGCAGGTTTTGCAGTCCACCATGGGGTCGTTGAATTCGCTGACATGTCCCGACGTCACCCAGACGCCGGGATGCATGAAAATCGAGGCGTCGATGCCCTCGATATCGTCCCGGCGGTTGGTCATCGAGTCCCACCAGAAATTCTTGATATTGCGTTTTAGTTCCGAACCGAGAGGACCGTAATCCCAGCTCGAGGACAGACCGCCGTAAATTTCCGACGAGGGAAAAATGAAACCGCGCCGCTTGCACAGCGATACTATTTTATCCATTATGTCGTTGTTGTTGTCGTTCGCCATAACTTTCTTTCTAATCTCCAGGTTGACTCTTTTTCAGTTTGTCGAGAAATTCCAGCGATTTCAATTTCGAACTTATACCCGACTGGTAGCTCAAAAATTTCGACAGGACCTCGATTAACATCGCCGCCTCATCATAGCCTATCGGCAGGGCCGCCGCCTCGTTTAGCGAGGCGGTTTGCAACGCCGCCAGCAGCCTTCGGCTCCCGGCGGAAAGGCTAATATAATACTCTCCCGGTTTTTGGCAAGAGGGACATACAAAACCTCCCCTCTCCGGCGAAAAATACGCCTCCCCGACTTTTTTATCAAGGCCGTTAAATTCCTTACGGCAACCGACACAGTAAGCCAGCGAAGGATGATACCCCAGCCGGGAGAGTGTCCGCAGAAGAAAGGTTATAAACAACGCCGGAAGGCGGTGCTTGTCAACGCTGTTTACCAGGCGCAGAAAACTCAGGAAATAATTATAAAGCGCCTCCTGGGCTTCTTCTTCGGGTAAAAGCAGGTACAAAAGCTCGCAGGCCGCCGAGCCGTACGCCAGTCGCCCCAGGGAACCGTCTTTTTCGAAAGTGAAGGCTTCCATTATTTCGCTGTCGGAAAGATAGCCGGTGGTTTCTTTTTCGGATTTATAGAACGTGATTTCCATCCGGCAGAAAGGCACCACCCGCCCGCGTTTGGTCTTGAACGCCCGCCCGCCGCGGTCGTTGAGGGTCAGTTTGCCGAAATCACGGGTGAAAAAGTGCACCATGCGCGAGGTTTCCGACCAGTTGAATTTCTTCAGGATGACCGCTTCGGACTTCTGCAGGGCCATAATGCTTACTGACCCCGGAAACGGAAGATAACCTCGTTGGGGTAGGCCATGTGGTAGCGGGTACGGGCGATATACTCGATATAATTGGGGTCGCTCTGGAGCATTTTGCGTACCCGGACGGCGTCGATAAGCTCCACCAGTTGCCGCTGGTTGGCGGCGATAAGCTCGGAGCGCTCCATTTCAAGCCGGATAATGCGGGTGATGCCGTAGGTGCCGCTCATGAAGGAATAGAGAAAAAACAAAGCGGCCAGAGCCAGGCCGATTTTGAACAGCCGCCGCCGCACCCGGGCATCGGTGTTGGACAGCCTTTTGAGAAGGTTGCCGGCCGGGGCGAAAAGCGAGGTTTTTTTCTTTATTCGGTGCGACATGGCTCCAATAAAATCAGCCTTTTCTTGTTAAGCAATATAAAAAAAGTAGCGAACGGCACATGCCCAGATGCGCCCCGTTATTTAAGCCGTTGTGTCGGGTCCTGAGCCCGCCGTAAGGCGGGATTGTGACCCGACACTTTCAGTGAACAATTAAAGCTTCGAAAATGTCTTTGCAACATCTTGACAGGGCGGTTAAGGTAGAGTATATTATCACAATTGAGTAGAACTCAGGGTCACCGGCAAAGCTCTTGAAAATAGATTGATTACAAATTAATATTTTAATTACTATTGTTTCTTTTTTAGAATTATTAATTTTTTTCTCGTTCCAACGCCCTACGTTGGAAGGCCATCGTGATGCTCGGCGTCACCCATGAAGGCAAAGTAAATGTCGAAACTCATCGAGATTTTGACCTACCAAGAAAGGATGAAAGAAATGGGGGAAAGAGACTCCACTAAAACGCGTGTGACACCGCTGTTCGACAAACTTTATGATAAAGATCCTACCGGTGTATCATGGCTTGCCCGGCTTCTTAAACTTCCCTCCGGCGGTAATGTTATCACAAATTTACAAGGATGTTATTTCACTATTCGTAAACATGGATGGGGCGATGATGAGGTGAAACTTGAGCCACCCGTCGTACTTCTTTCCTGGCTAATCCGGCATCCTCGTCCGCCGACTTCCGGTGCTCTGAGCAACGACCCCCAAAAAGCCGCCATACGTCGGCAGTGGATTGAAGGCTCAGAATCACTTATTGCCGAAGGCTTGCGCCTGTTGACCCACAATCCTAAAGGTGAGAATTGGCATATATTCGAAGGACCAACCCAGCCCGATGTTTACATCGAGACGGATGACCTCGTAGTCGTGATAGAGGGAAAAAGAACCGAACCCGGCCCCACCACGACCACCAAGTGGATGAAGGGGCGCCATCAAATGCTTCGCCACCTCGACTGTGCCTGGGAAATCCGGGGGAACAAAAAGGTGGTCGGTTTCTTCATTGTCGAAGGACAAGGAAAGTCCGGGGATGTACCTCCCGATTGGTTGACTTATGCAAAAGAACTGGTTTCTCCTGATGTAATCAAAAAAAGCCTTCCCCATAGAGGCCCAGAAGAGCAGGCACAAATAGCTGCCGCTTTTGTGGGTGTAACGACATGGCAGAAAGTCTGCCAGGAATTTCGTGACCTTGGTCTTGAGTATTTAAAACTTCCTGATGAAGTCAACAAATGAGACCATGATACAGCTCGGTTTATTTATTTTGTGTGCCGTTGTGTCGGGTCCTGAGCCCACCGTAAGGCGGGATTGTGACCCGACACACCCCCTTTTATTGCGGGCGGCACATGTAAACTATCTCTTGACACCAAACAGTGGACATCTGCCGGGAACGAATCATAGATTGCAGTTGACACCGAATAAACTGAACCATATACTTTAAAATATATATCTTTAAGCTTAGAATAATAATTATTATTGATAAAAAGATAACGGCTCTAAGAAGTTCTGTACACTTTTATTAGCGGGAGAAAATGTTTCATGAAACGCAAAAGCATCAGCATTTTTATTTTGTTGCTGTTTCTCGGTACGTCGATAAAAGCCGGGCTTGACGACCGCAAAGGTTTTGTTTACGGAGCCGGTCTTGACCTTGCCCCGTATGCCAAATTCTCAACCATTTTCGCCGAAGTTGAGCTGGAGAAAAAGACGACCGCTTTCGGTTTCCAGATATTTGCAGGATATGCCTGGAATAAATCCAATATGCTCGTTCTGGAATTACACGGAACCTCATTTAAAGAAAAATATGAGTTAAACGAACCTTATAAAATTGTGAAGTTTGACCGGACGGTGTTTCAGGATTACTTCGGGCCGATGTGGTATCATTATTTTGGCGTGCCGGGAAAAGCCTTTTTTACCGCTCTGGGTGCAGGAACCGCCATGTCAGAAAATCCCCTGAAGGATTTTAATCCTGATGGTTTCGGTGTTCTGGTAGGGGCAGGAGTTGAATTTATAGCGCACTGGCAGGCAGGGATATATTTTTTCAAAGGTCGGTCTCCCGGAACTACCAATCCCGATACAGAAGAATACGACTTGAGCTATATAAGTTTATGTATTACTCGTTTTGAATATTGAACGATGTAAAAGCGGATTGACGGAACATAAAAAAGTTGGCGCACGAGATTATACGCCAACCAATATTTCATACAAGTTCAGGTATATCAGAAATTATAGACGAAACCAACAAACGGGAACCCGGGGAAAATAAAATCCTCACCCAGCGGCGTATAAAAAGCCAGGTCCACCGACAGCTTCTCCCCCAAAAAGCGCATACCGTACGACCCGAGTGGCTGGTCAATATCGGGTATTTTCCAGTTTTCAGTGACCAGGCTCAGGCGGCGCGAAACCCTGTATTCCCCGCCGAAGATGAATACCGGCTCATCGGTGGTCTCACCTTCGCCAAAGCCATACCCCAGTCCCAGGGTAATGTTGTTATCGCTGTTACCGTAAGTGCCGACACCGAAAATCATGCCGATATTTATATTTTCACCTTCATCGTCATCATCAAAAAGGTCGTCAGTATAGTCCGGGATGCTGAACCAGGTGCCGCTTAAAGCCAGACTGTATTTTTCACCGGTACTGATACCGATTTTGGGTGAGATATACAATATCTGCCTGTCCAGGTCCACCCCGGGAAAAAGCGTCATCCCGCCGCCGATAGTAATAAAATCAGTCAGGCCGAAAGCAAAACTGGGAAAGAACAGGTCGGCAACGGCAAAATAACCCTCCCGGGATTCCAGCATTCTGCCCGTCGGCGCAATATACAGGCGCGTCCTGTTAGGATTGGGGAACCAGTAACCGCCCCCTTTAACCGAGGACGACTTGACATCCCGGATCTCTTTGATGCTGACAATAGCCACGGTCCGTTCACCCATACTGGTCTGAAAGTTGATATCGGTCTCGCCG
>JAQUSF010000162.1 GCA_028715215.1 Candidatus Zixiibacteriota bacterium | reverse complement strand
GGTATGCACATCCGGCATCCTTTCAGTGGTGTGGGCCTGGCTTTCAAACACGGTTTACCTTCCGAGGTTATGCATATTATTGCAACTCATACCAAAGAAGGTACCGGTGAAAAACGCAGTCCCGAAAGTATAATTTTTCATCATGCCGATTTCGTGGATTTTGAACTGGTGAAATAACACTATCGGTCAGGACAACCATTTTCAGATTTAGTTAGAGGATAATACTAATGGGTCAGAATATCATCGAAAAAATAGCTCAGAAATATGCCGTGGGTCTGGATGAAGGTCAAAAAGTTAGATGCGGCGATTATATATCGATTCAGCCGGCTTATGTCATGACGCATGATAATACGGGAGCGGTTATACCCAAATTTAAGGCTATTGGAGCCTCCTGTATCGCCTTTTCTCGTCAGGTGGTAATTACACTTGACCACAATGTTCAGGATACCAGCGAAAAGAACCTTCAAAAATATGCTAATATCGAAATGTTCGCCCGGGAAAACGGTGTTGATTTCTATCCGGCGGGTCGCGGTATCGGGCATCAGATTATGTGTGAGGAGGGTTATGCCTGGCCCGGCACCATGGTGGTAGCTTCCGATTCACATTCCAATATGTATGGAGGACTGGGATGCCTGGGAACACCGATTGTTCGTACCGATGCGGCCGCTATCTGGGCTACCGGCCGAACCTGGTGGCAGGTACCGCCGGTGGCGCGGGTGGTCTTGAACGGGAAACTTCGACCCGGCGTAACCGGTAAAGATGTAATCATTTCACTTTGCGGTTTTTTCAACCACGATGAGGTTTTAAATCATGCAGTTGAATTTGCCGGCGACGGCCTTTTGTCTTTGTCTCTTAATGAACGTTTGACAATCGCCAATATGACTACTGAATGGGGCGCCCTGGCCGGTGTTTTTCCTGTTGATAATGTAACCGTTGTCTGGTTGGGCGCCAGAATCGAATACATAAGAAAAAGAGGTCTGGCTGGAGTACCTTCCGATGAAGATGGTCGGGGCAAGCATCCCCGCATGAATGAAAAACATCTCGAAGAACTGGTCACGAACAGGAAAAGTTCTGATCCTGATGCCTCTTATGCCAGGGAGTTGACTTTGGATCTGGCTTCAGTGGTGCCTCATGTTTCCGGGCCGGATACGGTGAAGGTAATGACACCAATTACGGAAATCCGTAAGAAAAAAGTAAAAATCGACAAAGCCTACCTGGTTTCCTGTGTCAACAGTCGCAAAGAAGACCTGGTAGCGGCGGCTTCGGTGGTAAAGGGGCTAAAAGTGGCTAAGGGAGTGGCTTTTTATATTGCCGCGGCTTCGAGCGAGGTACAGGCGGAAGTGGAAAAAGAAGGTCACTGGCAAACTCTGATTGAGGCGGGTGCGATACCACTGCCTCCTGGCTGCGGTCCGTGTATCGGTTTGGGCGAAGGTCTTCTTAAAGATGGGGAGGTGGGCATATCAGCCACTAATCGAAATTTCAAGGGGCGCATGGGTTCTAAAAACGCCCAGGCTTACCTGGCTTCACCGGAAATAGTCGCCGCATCCGCTATCACCGGCTATATTGATATGCCGGATTTCGATGAGGTTGCAACCATCAAGGGAAGTGTTAAGGTCTTTGACGAACCGTCAGTTACCGGCGATAAGATAAGAATTATCGAAGGCTTTAAGGAAAAAGTAACCGGGGAGCTTATTTTCTGTCATAAAGACAACCTCAACACCGACGGTATCTATCCCGGGAAATATACTTATCTTGATGAGTTTACCCCTCAGCAACAGGCTGAAGTAGTCATGGAAAATTACGACCCCGAGTTTAAAGATATTGTTAATCATGGCGATATTCTGGCAGGTGGTTTTAATTTCGGAACTGGCAGTTCCCGTGAGCAGGCGGCTACGGCTCTTAAATATCGTGGTTTGCAGATGGTTATTGCCGGGTCATTTAACGAAACCTACAAGCGCAATGCTCTCAATAATGGGTTCCTGGCGATTGAAGCCCCGCAACTGGTCATTGACCTGAAGGAAAAATTCGGCGACAGTAAACTGACAGTGAAAACCGGTATTATAGCGACCATTGATTTTACCCGGGCTGTCCTTACTGCCGACGATAAAGAATATAAAATCAGTCCGGTCGGGGTAGCCGCCCAGGAGTTGATTGTGGTTGACGGTCTGGAAAACTGGGTTAAAAATAAAATTTCATAGTAAATTGGCTCCGATTAAGTTATAAAGCATGGTAAAAACGAGGATTTGAAATGGATAATTCAGTATCACGGCAAATAGCCGAGTATGCGGTGGCATTAAATTATAAAGACCTGCCCGATGGCGTCATCAATGAAGCCAAACGTTACCTGTATGACTCTATCGGCTGTGCCTTTGGCGGTTATCGCACCCGGGATGTCAATATCTTGCGCGATATTTACAAAGATATGGGCGGCAGGGAAGAAGCCACGGTTATAGCTTTCGGCGATAAAATCCCGGCTGTCAATGCCACCCTGGTTAATTCCCTGATGGTCCGGGCACTGGATTTTAATGATATCTACTGGAAAGAAGACCCCTCTCATCCCTCGGATTTAATACCGGCCGCCCTGGCGTTGGGGGAGATGGTCAACGCCTCGATGAAAGAAGTCATCACGGCTATTATTCTTGCTTACGAATTTGAAATGAGACTGTGTGAATTTGCCGTCCCCGGCGTCCGGGAACGCAAATGGCATCATGCTACCCTGACCCAGTTCGTTTCGCCCATCGTAGCCGGGAAACTTCTCGGTTTAAGTGTGGACCAGATGGTCAACGCC
The DNA here is from genome assembly GCA_028715215.1 of Candidatus Zixiibacteriota bacterium. Classification (GTDB taxonomy): domain Bacteria; phylum Zixibacteria; class MSB-5A5; order GN15; family FEB-12; genus JAFGNW01. The sequence goes on along the minus strand of JAQUSF010000162.1, from coordinate 395 downwards.
ATCGGCATCAACGGTGCCCACAACCATACCATCGGTTGTCCCACCGCCGGTAAACTGACCATGATGAAAAACACGGTGGACCCGATGGCGGTTCAGAGTGGCGTCTTTGCCGCTCTCATGGCTCAGAAGGGCTATACCGGGACGGTCGCTGTTTTCGAAGGCAAGGAAGGCCTGATGGATGTTTTCGGCCCCAAATGGGATATTGACAAACTGACCGGGAACCTGGGCGCCGGCTATAAAATCCTTGAATGCAGTATGAAGGCTTTCCCGACGGAAGCGCTGACGCATACCCACATCACGGCGTCCCTGAAGGTGGTTAAAGAAAATGATATCAGTTATGACCGGATTGAAGAAGTAACGGTAACCACTATTGCCCGCGCCTGTGATATCCTTTT
>JAQUSF010000015.1 GCA_028715215.1 Candidatus Zixiibacteriota bacterium | reverse complement strand
CGGGAAAATTGATTTTGTCTTAAAGACCTTGGAAAATAAAGTATTCTCAAGTCATAAGAAAAAATCACAGGACATCAGGGAACGCATGTACCGGCTTGAAAAGGCTGTCTTCCCCAAGCGCGGTTTACAGGAAAGAGCGATAAATATCACCTATTTTATTGCCCGATACGGCTTCGGGGTAATCCCCTACCTTTACGAAAAGATTGACAGCGAGCGAAAAGAGCATCAAATTATAACTTTATCGGAGTTCGTTTGAAAGTGATGAATGTAGGCATTACCTGTTATCCGGTCGCCGGGGGATCCGGCATAGTCGCCACCGAGCTTGGCCAGGAACTGGCGTTGCGGGGTCATAAAGTACATTTTATTTCCTATGCCATGCCCTTCCGCCTGGACCGCTTCCAGACCAATCTTATGTACCACGAGGTGGACACTACTTCTTATCCGCTTTTTAAATTTCCCCCGTATACTCTAACCCTGGCTTCAAAAATGGCCGAGGTCACCCGTAATTTCGGGCTGGATATTCTGCACATGCATTACGCCATACCCCATGCAGCTTGTGCCTATCTTGCCAAACAACTTCTGGCCAGTCAAAACATAAAACAACCGCGAGTAATTACCACCCTTCATGGTACTGATATAACCCTGGTTGGTTCTGACCCGTCATACTATGATATTACCCGTTTTTCCATCAATACTTCCGATGGCCTGACCGCCGTTTCTAAATATCTGGCTGATGAAACCCGGGAGGTATTCAAGGTGGAAAAAGAAATCCGGGTCATTCACAATTTCTTTAATGAAAAACGTTTTAAACCCGGGGGAAACCAGTGTACCAAGACGGAATTTGTCGCCAACAACGAATTTTTAATAAGCCATGTTTCCAATTTCCGGGCGGTTAAACGCATTACTGACGTTGTTGATATTTTTGAAAAAATTTCCCTGGAAGTTCCGGCTAAATTACTTTTAGTGGGGGAGGGACCGGAAACCGTGATGGCTCGACGCCAGATTAATAAAAAGAATTTGAACGATAAAGTAATCTTTCTGGGAAGTCAAAGCCGGGTAGAAGCGGTGCTGCCCTGTTCGGACCTGTTTCTAATGCCCAGCGCCGAGGAATCGTTCGGTCTGGCGGCGCTCGAAGCTTTGGCTTGCGGCGTGCCGGTAATTGGCTCGTCCGGAACCGGTATGATGGAGGTAATCGACGATTATCAGGACGGTTATCTATTCCCCGTGGGCGATACGACCGCCATGGCCCGTGCGGGTATTGCCCTGCTTAAAAATCCTCAAAGGTTGATGGAATTTAAACAGGCTGCGGCGGCTAACGCCCTTAAAAAATTCCGGGCGGAAAAAATTGTCTCGGAATATGAACATTATTACCGGGAAATTTTAAATGGCTGAGCCGAAACTTGATATCCTGGCCATAGGGGCGCATCCCGATGATATCGAAATTACTTCCGGCGGTTTGCTTATAAAAATGGCCAGGGAAAAACGTCTTACCGGAGCTCTCGATTTGACACGCGGCGAAATGGGAACTTACGGCAACGATAAAGAACGGGAGCAGGAAGCGATGCTGGCGGCGGAAATTCTGGGATTGACTTTCCGGGAAAACCTGGCTTTAAAAGATTCGGCAGTGGAGTATAATCAGGCTAATAAACTGAAAATTGCCCGGGTTATACGCGAGATGCGTCCCGAGATGGTTATCCTGCCGCACTGGCAACAGCGCCATCCTGACCACCTGGCCTGTAATCGACTCGGTTTCGACGCCTGTTTCCTGGCGGGACTGAAGAAAATCGACCTCGAGGGCGAGCCGTACCGTCCCCGCAAAATCATCTATGCTTCGTACTATCGCAATACCGAATATTCGTTCCTGGTCGATATCTCCGATGAATTCGAACAGAAAGTAAAAGCGGTGGCGGCTTATAAATCACAGTTCGGCGATAATGATGAAAAGACTTTCAGGGAAATGCTGGAAAACGGCCAGAAAAATATTTTCCATCCCGGAACCACCATTTTTGATACCATGCACACCCGCAACCATTATCTGGGTTTACTGGCAGGAGTCAAATATGCCGAGGCTTATTCGATAAAAGAAAACATTTTAATCGATGACCCTCAGAAAATGCCCGTTCGCTCCATTTAAGATCCATTGCTTATAATAATTTTAATTTTTTTTTATCCTGTCATAAAATATTTAGGAGGGCAGGTTAATTTTATTAAGGGGTTTGCCGATAATAGGAAAGTGGGATGCAGGCAATAAGATAAGCTAAAGTTAGCTTCTTTGTTCCTTTTCGGTAAACCCCGGCCATTAAAAGCCGGGGTTTTTTAATGACATATTATAAGAATCAATTAAAATGCGATTGACCAGAAGAACTGATGTAATATGGATTAATTGAGTCGCAGGACATAACTTATTTTAACTCGTATTGGTATTGTAATTATTGACAGGTTATTTACTTTATAAAAAGCGGAAGGGGTGGGAATCGAACCCACCGGGGACAGGCTGACTGCCCCCCGCACGGCTTTGAAGGCCGGGACCGCCACCAGACGACATCCGCTTCCGGGATTACTATATAACATCCCCCGGCATTTGTAAATACTCTTTTTATATCGGCAGAACCCGGCCGGTCTATCTTGCCTTCAATATACTTCCAACCTGACCGCTATTACACTGATTATTTACCGGCACCAGAATTGATATGTTTTCTCCTCTTTAAAAGTTATTGACTTCACCGTGCCGCTTTTACTTTCTTTAATTATGCCGGATATCAAATTAAATTCGCCCTTGCAGTTTCTTAAGGGAGTTGGTCCGCGGAAAGCCGAAATTCTGGCCCGCTGCGGTATGCATACGGTTCAGGACCTGCTGGCTTATTACCCGCGTCTTTATCTTGACCGCACCAATGTTGTCCCCATAGGTAAAGTAAAAATTGATGAATACGCTACCATAATAGGCGAGGTTAAGGCACACGGTATTCTTTACGGAAAACGCAGACGTTATGAAGTCATCCTGCAGGACGACACCGGGGCCATATCACTTTTATGGTTCCAGGGGATCCGTTACTGGGAGCGTTTGTTCAAAAAAGGACAGAAATTCGCCGCCACCGGTGTGGTCGGTTATTTTATGGGGACGCAAATGGTGCATCCCGACCTGGAGCGGCTCGATGAAGACAGTGACCGGATGGTGCACGCCGGACGGATTATCCCGGTTTATCCTCAGACCGCTGAATTAAACAAAGTGGGATTGAGCAGCAAGGGAATGCGCAAGCTGACCAGCTATGTCTTTGATAATTTAAAAGAAAAACTGCCTGATTATGTCCCCGAAGTGGAATATACCGGATACGGCCTTCCGTCTTACCATGAGGCGGTTGCCGGGATTCATTATCCCGATAGCCGGGAGCAGATTGAAACCTGTCGAAGGCGGCTGTCTTTTGACGAACTTCTCAAGCTCCAGTTTTTCGTCTATCGCAACAAGGGGAAGAAAGCGGCTATTGTTAAAACTCATCGTTACCTGAAACCGGGAGAAAAGCTGACCTGGATTAAAAAGATGCTGCCTTTCGAATTGACCCCGGCACAGAAAAAAGCCGTTCGGGAAATTTTTACCGACCTTCAGAAGGAGCATCCCATGTCCCGGCTTTTACACGGTGATGTCGGTTGCGGCAAAACCGTAGTAGCTGTTCTGGCCGCCCTCTATGCCGCTGAAAATAACCTGCAGTGCTCCTTCATGGCGCCTACCGAAATTCTGGCCGAACAGCATTATCGCAACTGGAAGAAACCTCTCGAGGATGTGGGTGTCAGGGTAGGGCTGGTGACTTCGAGCCTTAAGACAGCCCGGAAAAAAAAGACGGCTGAATGGTGCGCCGACGGACAACTGGATATTCTTTTCGGGACGCATGCGCTTATTTATGATTATATCACTTTCAAACGTCTTGGCCTGGTGATAATCGATGAACAGCACCGGTTCGGGGTGGAGCAAAGGGGAAAACTATATGCCAAAGGGGATAATCCCGACTTACTGGTTATGACCGCCACTCCCATTCCCCGGACGCTGACTTTGACCCTGTATGGTGATCTCGATGTTACCACCATCGATACTTTGCCCCCCGGCAGGAAACCGGTGCAGACAGTGTGGCGCACCAGCGATGCTCTGCCCCAGGTTTACAATTTCATAGCTGATGAAATCAAAAAGGGCGGACAGGTTTATATTATTTATCCCCTGATTGAAAAATCGGAGTTGCTGGAACTGGGCAATGTCGAAGAAGCTTACAGGGAACTCGCCCGGACGGTTTTCAAAGACTACCGGGTGGCGCTGGTTCATGGACGCATAAAAGCAAAAGAACGTGATGATATTCTGAAACGCTTTCGGGAGGGTGCCACCGACATTCTTCTCTCAACGACTGTTATTGAAGTCGGTATTGATAATCCCAACGCCACGGTAATGATTGTGGAGAATGCCGAGCGGTTTGGCCTGGCGCAGCTTCATCAGTTACGGGGCCGGGTGGGTCGAGGTGATAAACCCGCCAAAGTCATAGCCATTGCTCATAAGCCGATCTCTGAAATCGGGCGGAAACGCCTTGAATTTTTTGCTTCGGAAAATGATGGTTTTAAAATTGCCGAGGCTGACCTGATGCTACGAGGCCCGGGGGAAATTTTCGGAGTCCGCCAATCGGGGCTTCCGGAACTTAAAACCGCTGACCTCTGGCGTGACCGGGACCTTCTGGAGGGCGTTCGTTTGCTTCTGGAAAACATCTATACCAACTATAATACTCTTGACAATAAATACCTTAAATTATATAACTATCTCAAAACCCGGGCTGCCGGATTGGATTTGAATCTCGGTGGCGGATAAGGAGTTGCAATACCAATAAACGCTAACAGGCAGGTGCTTTATGAGTGAATCGACCGATAATTATGATGTTCATTTTTTTCAACTGCTTTTCTCGCTTCAGGCTGGAGCCATGCAACAAATGGGAAAAATTGCTTCTCCTTTGACCGGTAAGGTCGAGAAGGATTTGAACCTGGCCAAGGCATCCATTGATATGCTCGATATGCTTCAAAGAAAAACCCGGGGAAACCTTACCCCTGAAGAAAAAAGACTTATCGACCATATTCTTTACGAGCTTCGGCTCAATTATATCGAAGAAGTCAAAAAAGGGGACCACCCGGCCAAAACTGAAAATGAAACTGAGAAAACAGCCCCGGGCGGTGAAAAGCCTTCACCTGAGAAACCGGATTTTCGGGCGGATAAAACCGACAAAAACAGTTAAATAATGATAAAAACAATCTTTTTTATTATTAATCAGTGTTGTTAAGGGTATAAACAATTAGATTACTCGCTTCCGGCTGTAACCTTATTTATCTTGATTTTATAGGTAATTACCCTATATTGACACGGGTTAAAATGACATGACTGGACAGCTTTCAACTAATCCGGAAATATCGACGGCAGCTCTGATATCTGCTTTCGGTAAGGGACTCGAGTTCGCTAAGGAAATGGCACCCTTGTCAAGTTTCCATACCGGCGGAAAGGCTCGTTATTTTATTACCGTAACTTCAGCCGATGAAATATCAAAAGCCGTGGCCGCTGCCAATAACTTTAAAATCCCCTTTTTTGTACTGGGTGGGGGTACCAATATTCTGGTTTCTGATAACGGGTATGACGGTTTAGTAATCAAGGTTGTCACCAGCGGCTTGATATTATGCAATCGGACGGAAATTGAAAGCGGTGCCGGTGAAGAATTGATGTCGCTGGTTAACTTCGCTGCAGACAATGACTTATCCGGACTTGAGTTTGCCGCCGGTATCTGGGGTACCGTAGGAGGAGCTATCTATGGTAATGCCGGGGCGTATGGCGGGGAAATTGGTGCACTGGTGAAGGAAATCACCCTGGTTGACCGGCAGGGAGAAATCAAAAAGGTATCACCGGATTACTGCCATTTTGGATACCGGGACTCGCACCTTAAAAAAACTCATGAAATTATCGTAAAGGCTGTTTTTAAGTTAGCCCGGGGTGAAAAGAAGGCTATTAAGATTAAAATGGATGAGATCTTAAAACAGCGCGAAGAAAAATTTTGTAGTCTGGGTAAATCCGCAGGCTGTTTTTTTAAAAATATTCCCGACCCCGCCCGGGAATACGGCAAGTTGTCCGCCGGTCGCCTCCTGGACGAAGCGGGGGTAAAAAAGCTGGTGGTCGGTGGTGCCGGGGTGTTTGAAAAACATGCCAATATTATTGTCAATAGGGGGAATGCGACGTCAAAAGATATTCGGCAACTTGCCGATATTATGAAAAAGAAAGTGCTTGATAAATTCGGAATTGAATTGACCGAAGAAATTATTCAAGTTGGTGAATTTTGAAAAAGGAGGATTGCTTATCGAATATTGTTTAATGATATGATATGTATTAAAAATACAATTAAGTAGTGAATTTGTTTTTTAAGAAATTCATTTTGATTGGCACCGCCGCACTCTTTCTGAGTGGGCTGGTGTCATACCCGGTCAGGGGTCAGGTAGGGTTTCAAGCCCGGTTATCCGAGCCGCCGCGAGTGGTTTCATTTTACGATAATATCACGTATCGTTTCTCAGCGGCCATGTATCCTAAAAGTTACCTCCCGCTTCGTCCGGAGTTGCAGTATGTCACCAAACCTATCCGTTCCAGTTTCAACAATAATGAAATAACCTTCCGCACTGAATACGCTAAGGACCAGTATCTTGTGCCCGTTTCAGTTGATGCCGATTTATTTTTAAATTACCGTCTGCAAAAACATTATAATGAAAAATTCGAAGAAGTGGTCTTTAAGTCCTACCAGGATGCCAAAGCTTCTAAAAAACGGGAGGGCTTTTCAATCGGGCTGGCTTTACCCAAGCGACTGGACAAGATTTTTGGTGAAGGGGGCGGTAATTTAAAAGTTACCGGCTATCGCCGGATTTCATTTTCCGGCCGGTCTCAATGGACCGATGGTGAATCCGACCTGATCAAACAGAGCAAGTTTCCATCGTTGAATATGGAACAGCAATCCAAATTTGAAATTGCCGGCACCATCGGAACTAAAATCTCAGTCAAAGTTTACCAGGACAGCCAGACCGATATTCCCCTGTCGAACCGGATACAGATACGATATAAAGGCGATGAAGATGATATTCTCAAATCGATAGAAGCCGGCAACACCAACCTCAGTCTGCCGAACACCAAGTTCGTCGGCTATTCCTCGAACATCCAGGGCTTATTCGGTATTAAGACCGAAGCCCAGTTGGGGAACCTGTCATTTACCGGTATTGCCTCTCAGGAAAAGGGGTCTACCGAATCTTCCTCCATTACTGCGACCGGTGAAGAGAATGCCACTTATATCCGCGATAATAACTATGTTGAAGGCCGGATTTTTGACCTCGGTTATCCGGTCACCGACGATGCGGATATCAACCGAACGGAGCTGGGCCGCTGGGATTCGGTGGTTACCCTGTACATCTATGAGTATGAAAGCAACAGCAAGAATCTCGAAGCGGTGGAATGTAAACTTCTTATCGACCCCTTGAATCCCTCTTTATTACCCACCCAGGGGGACTCCCTGCGCATGGTGCAGTTGAAGGAGGACGACGATTATACTTTTTACAATGACCGAAAACGCAACCGTCGCTATGTCGTTTTCAGAAATTCGCGCTATGAACAAAACGCTCTCGGTACCTACATGGTCGTGAAGCGCTTTAACAACGCCAATGATAGCCAACCTTTTCGTGTGGATACGGTGGGTAACCTGACTGATTCCGTTAAGGTTCTGAAAACCCTGCGGCCGTCTTCGAGCAAAAACAATCCCGACCACAAAAGCTGGGGTCTTATGTGGCGGAATTGCTACCGTATGGAAAAAGGTTATGATTTCGAGGATTTCGATGTCAAGATTTTCAAAGGTTTGACCAATACCGAGGGGAAATCGTCCAACCTTGACTACCAGGAGGTAAACGGGCAGAATACCGGTTATTATCTGGCCATACTTGGGCTTGACCAGGTCAACAGCAACGAGGACTCCGTGCCGGACAACCTGCTGGACCGCAATATCGATTTCTATCGCAGTGATTGGGGTTTGCTGATTTTTCCCTCCCGGACACCTTTTGCTACCGATACGACCTTTACCGATAAAAATGGTAAAACCACTCCTAAACTGGCTGTTCAGGTGCCCGGCATATATAATTATTATTCGTTATCCCAAAAAACCGAAAATAGTGAATACTATATTCAGATTACCACCAAAACCCGCAGTTCGCAAATACGGCTGAATCGGACCAATATCATAGAAGGCTCGGAGCGAGTAACTCTCAACGGGGTGCAAATGGAACGCGGTCGGGATTATAATATCTCCTATGATTTCGGACAAATTACTCTTATCAATGAAGAAGCCCTGGACCCTAATGCCGATGTCAGAGTTGATTTTGAATATGCGCCCTTTTTTGCCGTTCAGAAAAAAACCCTCCTGGGAGCCCGGGCTGAATATGAGTGGAACAAGGATTTAAAATTCGGTTCGACGGTTCTCTACAAGTCGGATAAAGCCCAGGACCGGAAACCCCGCGTCGGCCAGGAAACCGCCCGCATGATGGTGGTGGATTTTGATGCCCGGTTTAAGCTTTATCCCAGTTTCCTGACCAGTCTGGCCGACGCCCTTCCCATCGTGACTACCGAAACACCCTCGTCTCTTACCATTGAAGGCGAAATCGCCCAGTCCCATCCCAACCCCAATATCGATGACGTAGCTTATGTGGACGATTTCGAAGCGGCTCACGAACAGCTTTCGCTGGGCATCAATCGTCTTAACTGGACATTGGCTTCCTCGCCGGTCAGTGAGCTGGATTATGAGCGGGGGAAGATTTTATGGCATAATCCCCGGCAACAGCCCTTTGTCCAGGAGGTTTACGACCGCGATGTAGCCCAGGGGGAGGGTACTATTACTATTTTAAGGCTGGTTTTCCGCCCGAAGAACTTCAAGGAAGTCGAGTCGGATATGGTGGCGGCTAAATCCTGGGGCGGGGTTATGCGCTATTTCGGCAACCGGGTGGACCCGGACCGCGTCCAGTTGTTTGAGGTCAGGGCCCGCGGTGGCAGAGGCAAATTGCATTTCGATTTCGGCATGATAAACGAAGATGTTAACGGCAACGGCAAAGTTGATAACGAAGATACCGACGGCAACGGTGTGGTCAGTGATTTGGAGGATGTCGGGCTGGACAGGATGTCCGACGAACAGGAACGAATATTTTATAATAAACCCGATGTTCCCGACCCGGCCGGTGACAATTATTACTTCTTTGGCCAGGGTATCTGTCCCGTCTCCGCCGACAGTTGCGCTGTCCTCGCCAGGCTGAAACCGGATAATTACGTCAATGACCCGGTTTATTACGAATGGTTAAACGGTACCGAGGGAAACGCTCAGGATATCGCCTTAAGTAAAAAACCCGACAAAGAAAATATCTCTATCAGCGGCTTTCAGCAGTACGATGCGTACTTTTCCTACGTCGGTGACCTGGCTGACCCGATGGATAAATTTCTAGTACCGGGTTCTCAAAGAGATATTTACAATACCGGTAAACCCTGGCGGACATACCGAATTCCTATTAAAGATCCACTGGCCCTTGACCGGGTGGTTGAAACTGACCCGCTCAGCGATACCGCCAAGTGGTCGGGAATCACCCACGTCCGTGTCTGGTTTGAGACGGATGATTCCGTTACTACTTACGATACCCTGGAAATCGCCGACTGGTACTTCGTCCAGTCCAACTGGCAGGATACGATTCACTCCGACCCTTATTATTTAAGCGAGTCCAATACCCAATTTGTCATTGCATCGATTAGCACCGAGGATGGTACTTTTACGCCGCCGCCCGGAGTTAAAGCTTACGAAGACAAGCAAACCAAGGTGACTGAAGCTCAGCGCGGGCTGGCCCTGGTTTTTGAAAACCTCCATTACGGCGATACCTGTCTGGCGATAAAGAACCTGGTGTCGGTTGAACAGTATTCCGGTTACGGGAAGATGGAGATGTATATCAATGGCGGTAAAGAGGACCTGGATAAAGTCATGTTCTTTTTCCGGCTGGGCCGCGATGAAAATAATTATTATGAATATCGGGTAAAAGGATTGTACCGCGGCTGGGACGAACGTAATTACATCAAAATTGATTTTAACAAGATGACTGCCTTCAAAGATGAAATCCAGAGAAATCTTCCCAAGGGGGCTCAGTATGCCGATGTAGACACGACGGTCGGCAGTTACCGTCTTCGCGGCAATCCCCGCATCGACGAGGTTCTTTATTTTGCCGCCGGAATACTGAATATCGATGAGGAAAACCGGAATAACGAATACTCCGGGGAAATATGGCTGGATGAGTTACGCCTGACCGAAGTCCGCAAGGATGTCGGTACTGCTGGACGGTTGAGTTTTTCGGGGAATATGGCGGACCTGCTTAACTATAATTTCAATTACGACTCTCAGGATCCATATTTCCGGGGTATCGCTTCGGCGACACGGGGCGGGTCCAATAATAATCTCGGCAGTGGTAGAACCCGGAATAATATGCAATATGGTTTCACTTTAAGCTTCGATAAATTTCTGCCCAAGTCATGGAATACCAAGGTACCGATTTCGTTCAGCCAGTCCAATTCCAAAGAAGTACCGGTTCTGCGCACCAATTCCGATATCGTACTGGCCGAAGAAATCCGGGAATCCGAAAAGTCCACCAGCGAGACCCGAACTTTCCGCATCAGCGAATCCTTTAACAAGAAAAGTAAGAATCCGCTTTTCAGTATTCTACTGAACCGTCAAAAACTGGCTTTTTCTTATAACCGTTCGACGAGCGTTTCGGTAAATCGTCCATATTCGCTTTCGGAGAACTACAACATCAAAGCCGATTATGATATGGGTTTGAAATCTACTATTCCCAAAATTCCCATCTTTTTCTGGACCAAACCGCTTCCCCTGCTGAAAAAGACCGGTAATACCAGGCTGGCGCTGTATCCCAGTTCCTGGAACTGGTCGGGAACCTATAATCGGAAATTGACCATCAATGATGATATAAACGGCAGCCGTATTTCATCGTTCAACCGCGATTTCTCAGGGTCGATGGACTTGCGCTATGACATGTTCGATAATTTGAAACTGAATTATAATTATTCCACCAGGCGCGACCTGAGTGACCCCAAACTCGTCAATATCGTATTTAATCCCAGAGACTTTAAACTCGGCCTGGAAACTTCATATAACCAGTCGTTCGGAGCGACTTATGACCCCAAGTTATTTTCCTTTCTGACTTCTTCGTTTTCTTATTCGTCGCGATATCAGGATAATTATGAGCGAGTTACCAAAACCCGGGCTTCGGACATGAACCGGAGCTGGAGTGTCCGCGGCAATTTCAATCATATTGCTTTTTTGGGCGGCGAGAAGAGGCGCGGTTCGGCTGTGCCAGCGGCGAGCCGGCAAAACATCCGCGGCGGTGGTGCCAAACAGGAGGAAAAAACCAGTCGTCCTTTTTATAGAGCTCCATTGGTGGCTTTGCGTTTTCTCACCGGCTGGATTAAACCGTTAAATTATAAATACGATTATAACTATAAAAACTCGCTTCCCGGTATGAAGACCCGGCCGACCTGGTTTTATCGGCTCGGTTTTTATGACGCTGCCGGTGTGCCGCTGGGAGAGGAAGTCCGGCCGCAGACTTCGGGTGAGGCGGAAGGTTATGAGTTATCGTCCGGTTTCACCATGATGGGCGGGATTGCCACCGATATTAAATTCAAACGGGATGTCAATCGTGACCTGATTAAACAGGGAACCCGCTACGAAAAAACTTCCACCAACTGGCCCGATTTGAGTATCAGGATTCAAAAATTTACTACCTTACCCCTGATAAAAAACCTGTTAAATAAGTTTATTGATATATTTTCACCCCGGACCGGTTATGGTCGCCAGGTCAAGGAAGAAATGAACCTGGACAATAATTTTATTCTCAATCGTATCGAAACAATCAATCACAATCCGCTTCTGTCTATGAATTTTAATCTTTTCAGAACGGTGTCTCTGTCCGGTTCTTACACTATGTCGAAAACCAACAACAAAAAATATACCCCCACCGACGGCTCTCTGGATTCTGAGACAAGGTCAACTCAAAAATCGATTGCTTTTTCGACCGGGTACACTTTCAGCGCTCCCAGCGGAATCGCGATTCCTTTATTCGGCCGGGTAAAATTCAAATCGAACGTCTCCCTCGATCTCAAGGTTTCCTTTAATTCCAATTTCAGTGAAACATCCAGTCGGGGCAAACCTTTTACGACCTCAACCGATAAATCGGATCTGACTATTGCACCCGTGATAATGTATAATTTCAGTCAGCAGATAAAAGGCGGTATCAGTGCCCGCTGGCAGGATTCACGGGACAGTTATTATGGAAGAAACAGCCACGTGCGTGAGTTGCAAATCTGGACGGAAATAAAGTTCTAAAATCTTTTACGTTGACATTCCTCGTTTTTCCATATAATTAAACAGCGTGGTAGTATTCAATAAGGTTATCAGGAAAACTGCTTGGAGACGGTAAATATCTTTGTCAAAAAAAACAGAAAATGAAATAACCAGCCCGCGTGATTTCCCGGCGGTCGAAGAGATTCTTCAAGATAAGACTCTGGCCCCATATATTGCTCTGGTGCCAAGGCCGGTGGCGGCAGATACGGTTAAGAGAATAGTTGCCGCCGCTAAAAGTAACCTGTCCGAGAAAACCGGTTCCGTTACCCGAACCTCTCTGGTAAATACGATTCAGACTGCGTTAGTGAGAATGAAACGTAAGGAAATAAGCCGGGTGATTAACGGCACCGGTATTATCGTCCATACCAACCTGGGCCGGGCGCCCCTTTCGGAAGCGATATTCGAAGCCGTGAAAAAAACCGTGGTGGGTTACGGTAATATTGAATTCGACCTGGAGGAGGGCGTGCGCGGTAAGAGGGGAGAAGCCTGTGAAACTTACCTGGCTCACCTGGCGGGAGCTGAAAGAGCGACGATTGTCAATAACTGTGCGGCGGCTCTTTTTTTGATCTTGAATACCTTCTCCGGACGCCGTGATGTCGTTATCTCCCGGGGGGAACTGGTCCAGATAGGCGGCGGCTTCCGTATTCCCGATATATTGAAACGTTCCGGGGCCAAACTTAAAGAAGTCGGTACGACCAACATCACCACTCTGGCGGATTATGAAAATAATCTCGATGATAAGACGGCGTTGATACTTAAGGTACATAAAAGTAATTTTATACAGGCGGGTTTTTCTGAAGAGGTTTCGTTAAAAGCCCTGGTGGCGCTTGGAAAGCGTTACCACTTGCCGGTTATCAATGACCTCGGGAGCGGCGTTTTCATCTCCACCCGGGAAATCCTGGGCTATGAAGAACCGACGGTTCAGCAATCCGTACGCGCCGGAGCCGACCTGACCTGCTTTTCAGGCGACAAAATGCTTGGCGGCGTGCAGGCCGGTTTAATCGTCGGCCGCGGGGAGTTTATTCAGAAAATAAAAAAAAACCCCCTTTTCCGAACCATGCGGGTCGATAAAATCGTCTTCTCCATAATCGAAAAAATGCTGACGATATATCTTAACAACACTCATCTCACCGATATCAAACTCTGGTCGCTCCTGGCGGTCCCGGAAGCGGAGCTTTATAAAAGAGGTAAAGCTGTCCTGGCTGAACTGGGCAAACCGGACGGCCTGAGTATCGAAGCCACCCGCGTTTTTATCGGTGGAGGAGCGCTTCCTGAAGCCGCCATTCCTTCCGTAGGGCTGGTTTTCGATAAAAACCATAACGCTGAAAACCTCATTAAGAAATTCCGCTCTCATCAGCCGCCCGTTATCGGACGGATAGAAAACGACTGCTTTATCATCGACCTGAAAGCTATCGATATCGAGGATATACCAATCCTCATAAAGGCTGTTAAAACTATTTTACCTGTTTCGTAATTTACCGTCATGATTGTTATTGGAACCGCCGGACATATTGACCATGGAAAGTCAGCCATCGTGCGGCGTTTGACCGGAACCAACCCGGATCGGCTGCCCGAAGAACAGGCCCGCGGCATGACTATCGACCTGGGTTTCGCTTTTTATCGAACACCCTCAGGGGAGAACCTGGCGTTTATAGACGTTCCCGGACATGAGCGCTTTGTAAAAAATATGATTGCCGGCGCCGGCGGTATCGACTGCGTCATGCTGGTGATAGCGGCTGACGACGGCTGGATGCCCCAGAGCCAGGAACATTTCCAGATTGTCAGGTTGTTAAACATCAAAAACGGCCTTATCGTCATCAACAAAATTGACCTGGTGGAAAAAGATTGGCTGGAACTTCTTAGCCAGGAAATTAAACAGAAAGTCGCCGGTTCATTTCTGGAAGAAGCTCCCGTAATTGAAGTTTCCGCTCAAACCGGAGAAGGTATTGACCGTTTATACGACTACTTGAACCGGCTGCCGTCGCTCGTTAAAGCCCGGGCGGATATCGGGAAGGCGCGCTTGTATATTGACCGGATGTTTGTACAGCCGGGGATTGGCGGGGTGGTGACCGGCACTCTCCGTGACGGGATGTTCACGGTGGGACAGTCGGTAACAGTCTGGCCCGGAGGCGTAGCTGGAAAAATACGCACCCTGCATTCGATGAATACCCGGGTGGAAAAAACCACACCGTCCCAGCGTACCGCGATATCCTTTACCGGCCTTGAGAAAGAACATCTCCGGCGCGGCGGTGTTATTACCGACCGCCCGGACCTTGGATTTATGCAGCGTCACCAGGTGTTCGCCCTGACAGTGGAACTCCTTCAGGAAGCGGTGGTGGAACTTAGCGACCGCCGCCGTGTGCTGGTGCTTCTGGGAACGACGGAGGTGGAAGGCGAAATAAGATTGTACGGAAAGCCGCGCCTGGCTCCCTCGCAAAAAGGAATTGTCTTTTTCAAGCCCGCCGAACCGCTTTATGCCCTGGTCGGGGATAACTATATCATGCGTCTGGTAACCCCCATGGCTACTCTTGGCGGCGGGATGGTTATTGACCAGCTAACGGCCTTTCCCCGGCGAAAACATTTCTCGCACTTTGCTTATCTCGAAGAACGCCTGGAATTCAGTTTAAGCCGCCTGATATTGTCCGAGCTTCGGAAAAATCTCCTTGATGAAGCGGATAAGATTCTCGAAGAAACGAATTTATCCCGTAAAGATATTCTATCGGAGATTCAGCATCTGACTGAAAATAAAAAACTGGGTCGTTTCGGCAATTATATTTATCACCCGGATTATTTTCAGCAAACCATAACCGCCCTGATAGATAAGATTGAAAAACAACTTAACGATAACCCGCATCTTAAGGGGTTGTCACTAGAGCAGCTGATGCGGTTATCAGCCTATTCGGAAAATGTAACCCGGGTGGTCGTTGATTATCTGCTATCCGATAAACGGCTGGTTAGAAGCGATGACCTGTATGACCTGCCCGGAAGGGGTATGAGTTTGAAAGGGGTCATAAAAGAAGCCCACGATAAAATAATAACAGCTCTTAAGTCCCATCCCTATG
Source organism: Candidatus Zixiibacteriota bacterium (assembly GCA_028715215.1). GTDB lineage: Bacteria > Zixibacteria > MSB-5A5 > GN15 > FEB-12 > JAFGNW01. The sequence goes on along the minus strand of JAQUSF010000015.1, from coordinate 31,160 downwards.
CCCCGCCGTCATTGACCGAACTGGCCTCGGCGGGGAAAGTTTATCAACAGGCGATTAAGTACATGATTGATACCCGTGAAGCTATCAAATGCGGTGGTGATTTTCTCTTCCTGGCGGATATCTGGCGAGAAATTGTAATTTTTATAAAAGATAAATTGAATATTGAAGGTCGTTTGATGGTAACGGAATTAAGAGACAGGTTTGGTTTCACCCGCAAATATGCCATACCCATCCTCGAGGAAACCGACCGTCTGAAGCTGACCCGCCGTGAAGGTGATTTCAGGGTCAAAGGAGAAATGTTTGAAGATAAGAAATTTGATTTATAACGCCCGGATTTACACCCAGGCTGATAACCTGGTGGTCAATTCCATAGCCCTTTATGATAACAAAATAGTTGCTCTCGGTAACAACCTGGAATATGACCCGGATTTTAAAAGTTATAGCAAATTTAACCTGAAAGGGCGCACGGTCATACCCGGGCTGGTTGATGCCCACACCCATTTTTATTACCTGGCTATGACGCTGGGTCATGTCAATCTCGATGGCGTGGAAACGCTCGAGAGCGCCCTGGACAAGATCGGGCGGTTTGCAAAACCGCTCGGTAAAAATGATTGGGTCGTAGGCGACGGCTTTTCACCTGACCGTCTTAAAAAGAGACAGGATATCGACCGTTACATACTCGATAAGGTGTGCGGTGGTCGGCCGGTTTTTATTTTTTCCAAAGACCAGCACACCGCCTGGGTTAACAGTCGCGCTCTGGCTCTGGCCGGAATCGATAAAAATTCATCCGCTCTGGAAGGCGGGGAAATTGTACGCGATGGAGACGGTATCCCAACCGGTGTTTTGAGAGAAAATCAGGCTTATTTACCGGTCTACAGGCGGATAACCAGACCTTCGAAAAGCGAACGTGACCGCCGTTATAAAATGGCCCTGGCCCTCGCTTATGAAAAGGGTGTGACCGGGGTGCATTCGTTCGACGGTCCCGAAGCGTTTGAATATTTCTCGGCTTTGGCGGAAAAAAACCGGCTGGGCTTGCGCATAAATTATTATGCCCCGGCTGACCATCTGCCGCAGCTTGTAAAAAATAAAACTTACTATGGCACGGGAACCGATTTTTTCAGACTTGCCGGCGTGAAAATATTTGCCGATGGTTCCCTGGGAAGCCAGTCGGCCTACTGTTTTAATAAATACCGGGGTTCAAAAGACAACTACGGTATTGAAACAACCACTGTCCAAGAAATGCGCTTGCTCATCAAGGAAGCGGCCCGGTTGGGTCTGCCTTGTGCCATTCATGCCATCGGTGACAGGGCGATTGCCCATGTTCTTGATGTCTTCCAGGCCGCACCCAAACTTGATTTCGGAGCCCGTCACCGTATCGAACACCTGCAGATGATTCGCCGCAAAGATGTTTCCCGGGTAAAGAACCTTAATATCATTGCGTCGATGCAGCCCTCGCACTGTCCGTCTGATATAAAACTGGTTGACCGTTACTGGGGTAAAAGAGGTGCCAACGCCTATATATTCAGAACGTTGATGGATAGAAAAATCGATATTGCTTTTGGCTCTGATGCCCCGATCGAATCCCTCGACCCGGTAGCCGGCATTGCCGCCGCCGTTACCCGCGCCAGGCCCAAAAGTCGGGAAGTGTTTTATCCTGAACAGCGCCTTTCTGCCGCGGAAGCCCTGTATTGTTTTACGGTTGGTCCTGCTGTTGCCGCCGGGCAGTCGCATTGCCGGGGGTATCTGCTTCCCGGTTATCCGTCTGACCTGGTTGTTATTGACAGGGATATCACTCGCCTGGCTTCAACCAGGCTTTACGATACGAAAGTCCTGGCTACCGTAATCGACGGACAGGTGCGATACTGTCATCCTTCCTTAAAACTATGGCAGTGATATTTTTACTTATTTTATTTGACTGTTTAGGAATAATTGACAATATTTTAACAAACATATTCACAGGGTAGTAAATTATGAGACGTAAAGCATTTCTTATTTTTTTCAGTTTTCTGTTGTTGGTGTCGGTTGCCCTTCTGGTGTTACAGACTGTTCGGGCAATTGCTGATGACAGGCTGAAGACGGAAGATACTATTCTTGACCTCGATACCCTCATGCAAAAAGCCCGGGTCATCAGGCCGCTGGTTTATAACATGGTGGTTGACGGGGCGATCGGGACGGTTACCGATGACCGCATGGGTGAAATTATCGAGCTGGCCGAGGAAAACGGGGCTGAACTTATCGTTGTTACCCTCGATACCCCCGGCGGCTTTTCCAAGCCGACCTGGACGATTTGTAAAAAAATCCTCAACAGTTATGTACCGGTGTGTGTCTATATTGCCCCAGCCGGAGCCCGAGCCGGTTCGGCAGGGGTGTATATAACTTATGCTTCGCATTTTGCCGCCATGGCACCCTCCACCAATATCGGGGCGGCTCATCCGGTTGGCGGGGCCGGGGAAAAGGTTGACTCGGTCATGAATGAAAAAGTCACCAATGACGCCGTAGCCCAGATAAGGGCAGCCGCCGAAAAACGCGGCCGTAACGCCGAATGGGCGGAAAAAGCCGTTCGCCAGTCGGTTTCCATTACCAACAACGAAGCTCTGGAATTAAAGGTAATCGACATCATTGCGGAAAATATGGACGACTTGCTGACTCAACTTAATGGTCGCATTACCGATATCCCTTCCGGAAAGAAAACCATGGACCTGGTCGATGCCCGTGTCGAGCTGGTCAAGACCACTTTCAAACACCGTTTCCTGGAAGTGATTACCTCGCCCGATATTGCTTTTATCCTGTTCTCCATCGGCGGTCTGGGTATCGTGCTGGAGTTATATAATCCCGGCGCTATTTTCCCCGGCGTCATCGGAGCAATTTCACTTATTCTGGCTTTTTACGCTTTTCAAACATTGCCGATTAATTATGCCGGTGTGGCGCTTATCCTTCTGGCGTTAATTTTATTTATTGCAGAAATTAAAATTGTCAGCCACGGCCTGTTGGCCGTCGGCGGCATTATCTCCTTTGTCCTCGGAGGTCTTATGTTAGTCGATACGGTTGACCCGGGAATGCGTATTTCCCTATCCCTGATTATAACCATGGCTGTTCTGGTCAGCCTGACCCTGCTGGTGGTTGTGTACCTGGTAGTAAAAGCGGCCAAACGGCAACCGTTTATCGGTGAAGAAGGTTTGGTCGGGAAAATTGCGGAAGTACGCAAGGGCGGTTTTGTCTATGTCGACGGGGCGTTATGGAAAGCTGAAAGCAGCGAAGAGTTGACGGAGGGCTCGAAAGTCACAGTTATCGCTGTGAATAAATTAAAATTGAAAGTAAAGAATATTAACACATAAACAAGCGGGTTAGGACTATGATATTTACATCTTATATTTTAGTCTTTATCATTTTCTTCGTGTTGATACTCCTGTTCAACATGATTAAAGTGTTGAAAGAGTACGAACGCGGTGTTATTTTCCGGCTGGGGCGCTTAATCGGCGCCAAGGGACCGGGGCTTATCATCCTTATCCCGGTGGTCGATAAAATGGTGCGGGTGGACCTGCGTATTATCACCTACGATATCCCGCCTCAGGATGTCATCACTAAAGATAACGTTTCCGTCAAAGTCAATGCGGTTCTTTATTTCCAGGTACTCGATGCCAACAAGGCGATTGTTTCGGTGGCGAATTATTTCGAAGCTACCTCACAGATTGCCCAGACCACCCTGCGGTCGGTGCTGGGACAGGTAGAACTCGATGACCTTCTGGCCAACCGTGAGAAAATCAATGCCGAACTCCAGCAGATTATCGACGACCAGACCGAACCGTGGGGAGTTAAAGTGACCGTGGTCGAGGTCAAGAATGTCGACCTTCCGGAGCAGATGACCCGCGCTATCGCCCGTCAGGCTGAGGCTGAGCGGGAACGGCGTTCAAAAGTTATTCATGCTGATGGTGAGTACCAGGCGTCACAGAAACTGGCCGATGCTGCCAAGGTTATCGCTACCGCCCCCAATGCCATGCAACTGCGGTTTCTTCAGACGCTGGTTGAGGTTTCCGCCGAGAAGAACTCGACGCTTATTTTCCCGGTGCCGATTGATTTGCTTGAGTCGCTGAAAGGTTATCTCGACCGCGGCGCCGCCAGGTAGTAGCATAGCTGGCTTGGAAGAATGAATAGTATTTGTGCGTGGTGTACGTCCTCGGGCATCACGCCATTGAAATTTGTAGAAATCTGCAGGTCGAAACCCTTGTGGTTTCGACATAAACTTTAATTTTTTAGTCATAACCGCGAAAGCGGGAATCCAAGCTTTTCAAAAACGAACCTCGATTCCCGGTTAAGCCGGGAATGATATGAATATGCTGTTTCATCTTGCCATAAATGACATCGAACCCAATCACTGGGTTGCCTGGGTGATTGAATGGCATGGCTGTTTCTCCAAAGGGGAAACCTATAAAGATGCTATCGCTTTTGCTTCGGACGCGATACATAATTATTTTCAATGGCGGCATAACCATGAACCCACATTCGTCATACCCGATAGTCAGCGAGAAACAGAAATCACCGAGGATATTCGTTCCTATGCAGTCGATGATTATTTCGTAAATGCTCTTTTCGAGTATGACAAAAATCCCTTAAACGAAAATGACCTGGCGGAAATCGGTAAAATTTTATCTTATACCCGTAAAGATTTATTAGAGGAAATCGCTGACCTGTCGGAAAACCTGATGAATCAACCTATTGAAACCGAAGTCACCGATTCTATTGCTGGAGTAATAAAACATATTGCTACGGCTGAAATATGGTACTTTGACCGTATCGGGTTGACCTGTCCCAAAGAGCATCGTCCCGAAAGGCTCATTGATTTGTTACATTTCTCGCGTCATCATACCTTGGAGAATCTGCCCCGGTTATTAAATAATGTCGCTGTTTACGAGAAAAGAAATGAGTTATGGACGGCACGGAAAGTCATGCGACGCACCCTCTGGCATGAAATCGCCCACACCAGACAGATAGCGAGGTATAAAAGGAAATTCGGCATGTTATAAGAAATTACAAGTTGAAATATCGAAGAGTTTCGACGTCAAAGTCACCCTTAAACGCAGCCTGGGGTGACGTATGAATTGGATCTTCCTGATCAAAGAAAAAGGATTTGTTTTATGTCTGAAGATTATCTATTAAAGACACGACAAATTGGACTGCGTTACACAACTATCGATGACCTTAGCGCTATTCTTAAAATGGAACGTGACAAAGAGAACTCACCTTTTATCAGGCAGTGGAACCGGCGGCAACATCGCGCGGCTGTCACCAGTAAGAATATCGCCCATTTAACCTTGCAGAAGCTATCCGATGACCGGGTCATTGGTTATATCATCATGGTCGGGCTGGAAGACTATGACAAAAATATCGAGTTTAAACGGCTGGTGATTGCCGAAAAAGGGCAGGGCCTGGGAAGACAGGCGGTTCAGCTTACTAAGCGGCTGGCGTTTGAAAAATTCGGCGCTCACCGTTTATGGCTCGAGGTCGTTTTTCATAATGAGCGAGCTTATCAGCTTTACAAGTCCGAAGGCTTTATCGACGAAGGGGTCCATCGTGAAAGCCTTCGCCGGGATAGTAAATTTGTTTCTATGCGGGTGATGTCTCTTCTTTCACATGAGTATTTTATAAAGAAAGTCCAACCTTAGGTAATTACACCCCGGGAAAAATTTTCCGCATAAAAGCTCAAATTAATTAAAAATTCCGGGTCAATTCGTAATTTTTTCTCAAAATTCGTAATTTATCCCCCCCAATTCGTAATTTCAGGCTCATTTTCGTAAAAAATTCGTAAAAAAATCGTAAAATTCGTAACCAAACCAGCGAAATTCGTAATTCACTTATATTAAGAGTATATAGTCAATAATTAAGATATTAAAAAGGTTTTTATAATTTCTTTTAAGTCAATCGGTTATAAAGTATTATCGGGTGATATTTGCTGTGTGGCACATAATTTGTTACTCGAATTTTGATAAGGGCTAACAACCCTTACAGGCAAATGAGAGAAACCGGTCAGGTGTGGTATTAAAAAGGGTTTGATGACAGGTACCTGCCTGACCGGGAAAATAACAAAGCTGTCAAGGTGTATTAATGACATCCTTTTTGGGGATAAGTTATTTTTTAACTTTTTTGTTGTAATTTGAAATGAATTAAATAATTTTGATGACAGAACTTGAGAAAATGTTTATTTCCATATTCGTATAATGAAGTATCAAGTTTGATAATCAATTTGTTTCAGAGGGTAACTTTCACCAGGTCAGCTATCAATGATTAAATAGTTCCTGAAACTCATTATTAAATATTCAGTTCGGGGAATTTTAATGATGGGACGAAAAGATAAGTCATTATGGTTGATTAGCACCCTGTTTATTTTTAACCTGTACGCAGTTCCAGCCGCTTCGCAGACATGGGATGTAGAGGATGGGGCTCCGCCCGCAAGCAGTAGTACCAAACCTCTTCCTAAGCCAACTCCAGCCCAGCCGTTCAAGTTTTTGGCTTTCAATGATTGCATAACCGGAAAGCCCGTGATTGACATAATGACTGTTTATGGTTCTATCGGTTTTGTTTCATCCGTGTTTGAGGATACTGTCATTCTCGACTTGAAAATGCAAGGTAAAAGAGAGCACAATTCAGAGGTCTATTTCCCCTCTTTTGATGTTTTCTTTCTAAAGGTGATAATGGGCGGTTATGGAGATGCCGTTTTCAAGATAGACATCAGTCAGAATCCGATGATTATTGAGTACGCCAAAAAGTTGAATTTGCTCCGGATCCAGGAAATAAAGGAGCTTCCCGAGAATACTGTCTACATCCAATTCATGACCAAAGATTCTGAGGTGGACGCCGGAAATTTCCTTGAGGATTTCAAAAATGAGATCGGAGAATCGGCGGAGATAATTGCGCTTCCAAAAGGATTCTACCGATGTCTTCCGATCCATGAGACCAAAAAAGTTCACATCGGCGGCAGGAGAGACAGGGAAACCATCAACAAGAACTTCTTAGGTCATATCATAGTCATCCATATTCTTAACACCGATGATAACGACAAAATTGTGAAATGGGTATATAATCGTCAACAGGATCAGATAAAGAAGGCGGCGGAGCTTCTTGAAAAACGGCAGGCCAGTAAAAACTAGGAAAGGGGGTGAGATGTTGATAAGGTCGGCAATTCGTAAAACATGGAATTCCGGTCGGTTGGGAAAAATTGGAATTATCCTGATTCTTTTTTCCCCGATATTTCTTCCGGTGTTTGCATGGGGACTGTTTGACGGTTACAGAATGATTGACAACTTTTCCAGGGTTAGTAAAGTAATGCAGCAAAAAAAACAGGCTTTTGAGGAATACGTCATTTACTATGATCCGATTGCTTCCCTGGATCTTGAAGAAGAGCGCAAAAAAATAATAATGGAAAGCATAGAGCATCTGAAAGATTCCGTATTTACCTACTATGACGTGTCACCGAATATTCCCGAAGGATTTAAGCCTGTTGAGGTCGGGTTCTACTACCAGACAGACACGTCTCTGACTGACTATGAAATTTTTGTTCGGGTTGACTTCAGGCTTGACTGTCAATGCGCATCCGCTGGCTACTTCTATATTATGAGATTCCATGTCAGGCTGGACGGTAGCTGGGATTTGATTGCGGAAGGGAATCTGGACTGGCTTATTTACGCACCCATGGATCGGGTGCCTGATGAAGCCATTGAAGAAGATGAGAAAAGCTTGAGCTTGAGCACGAGCTGATTTCACTGAAACCCTGAACCGCCTTTGAAAAAAGGCAGAAAGGAGGTGCTTCTTGAAAAAGAAGTTGCTTCTATATTTTATGGTGGCCCTGATGGTGTTATCAATAATGGTACCAGCGGTGTCATATGCGTTCGTGGATAGTTGCGAACGATATGCCAACTGCTCAGGACCCGCCGATTGCACATGGTGGGCAATCCACTGCTTCACCCAGGATTGGAGAGGGTTCTTAGCAGTAACGAACGTTTACTGGTAAGTGCAAATCGGAGTGAGGGAGTATCAGGTAAAGTGCCTGATACGATACGGGTTAGTGTGATATCTGCTGGGAGGTAATGTGATGAAAAGACCAAGCCGACTTCAGATAGTTTACCAGAGAAACTATCTCCTGGCCATGCTGATTGTGGGTGTTTGTTTCAGCCTGACCGGCTGGGGGATAAGTTTCCTGAATGACCCCGGGGATGGATCTACAGGTAAGGGTTTGAGCACTCGAATTCTTGTTCCTGAAATCGAATCAGATAAGTTATCGTCAAAAAGACCAGTAAGTTTTTATCAGCCCTATGCGGATGCGGGCTTTCTTGGTTTTATCCGGTTGGACCGGCATCTTACCGATAAACCGGGAATGACCCGGACGGTAAACGACCAGACTCTTTTACTATCCCACCAACCCGTTCCCTCTTTAAATGTCGAGGATATATCGATATCCGTATCGGAAGATGATGATACCGCTGTGTTTCTACCGGATAATTTTAATCTTGTCGAGTTCGCCTTTGAAGACTCGCTTCCGATAACGGTTCAACGTGATGTTCATGTATTGTCAAGGGGAAAACCGGAGTATCCCGCCGTGGCCAGAATGGACGATATAACGGGGGTTGCGGAAATTGTTATCCGCGTCGATGAAACCGGTCATCTGGCTCCCTTCTCCTTTAATATAGTTACGGTTGGCAGCAATAGATATAGTATTGAAGTCTATGTCTCCGGAGGACCGAGCGACTCGCTGTATCAACTTATCAGCCGGGAAGAACCAAGGGGCTGGTTTTTCGGAAAAAAACTCAGCGAGTTTATATTCGACAGCTGTACCTTCATACCGGCCATAGATAACAATAAACCGGTCAGTCAGTTTGTTTTGGTGGAGGTAAACTTCTGTCTGGGATCCGGCTGTATGCTGCTGGAATACCGGTCGGCCGGCTTGACGGCAAAACTCTGATTAATTTTATCTTCAAGTTATAATCCCCCTTTAAAGGTTTAACGGTATTTGTTTACTAAATTCAATAACTATATAACACTGCTACAAGTAATGGTCTCCGGACTGTCCCCATGACCGAAGTAGAAAAGTTATATCCCTGATAGTCAAAAATCCCCTTTCCAACTCGTTTTGAAAAAACTATATTTTTTCATTATGGTAACTAAACGCACCGATTACATAAGCTGGGACGACTATTTTATGGCGGTAGCCCAGCTGTCTGCTTTACGCAGTAAGGACCCATCCACCCGGGTCGGTGCCTGTATCGTCAATAAAAACAAACGGATTATCGGCATTGGCTATAATGGCTTTCCCAGCGGTTGCTCCGACGATATACTTCCCTGGGCTCGCGAGGGTGACTTTTTACAGACCAAGTACCCCTATGTTTGTCATGCTGAAATGAATGCTATTACCAATGCTTCCAACAAACCCGACCTTGAAGGCGCTACCCTGTATGTCAGCCTTTTCCCCTGTAATGAATGCGCCAAACTCATTGTCCAGGTTGGAATTAAGGAAGTTGTCTATTTATCCGACAAATACCACGGCCAGGATATTTTTGTGGCGGCACGGAAAATTTTTGAGATGGCCGGCGTTAAACTGCGTCAATTAATCCCCCAGACTACCGATATAAAATTATCCCTGACCGATGGGGAACAGCAATAGGTTCATATCTGTTACAGGGAAATTGTTTTTTTATTTCCCCGGGCAGTGTTTTAAATTGCTTCCCGAAACCGAACTTTTAGATTGAAGACTTAAAATCTATTGAAAAACGGAGAAAAAAATGACAAGGACAAAAGAGGATATATTGAGACTTATCGACGAAGCCGGAGTGCGTTATATCCGGCTGTGTTTTACGGATATTCTGGGTAAAATCAAGGGGATGTCCATTACCCGTTCCGAGATTGAACAGGTACTGGAGGAAGGACAGGGGTTTGACGGTTCCTCAATCGAGGGTTTTGCCCGTATCGATGAGTCCGACCTGATGGCTATTCCCGACCCGGTTACTTTCCGGATTATACCCTGGGAAGTCGCGGGGGAGAAGGTGGCGATGATGTTTTGTGATATTCAGAGCCCCGACGGCAAACCTTACTCCGGCGACCCGCGCTGGGTTCTCAAACGCACTCTTCAGAAAATAAACGAAAAAGGCTGGACTTTCTATGTCGGTCCGGAGATAGAATATTTTTATTTTGAAAACGATAAGGAGCCGAATATTCTCGACCAGACCGGCTATTTCGACTACGGTACGGTTGATATCGGGACCCAGCTGCGCAAGAAAACGGTTAACGCTCTCGAGCTATTGGATATCCCGGTGGAGTGTTCGCACCACGAGGTGGCGCCCAGCCAGCATGAAATCGACCTCAAATACCAGGAAGCGCTGGTGATGGCGGATTTTGCCCAGGTTTACCGTTTTGTGGTGAAAGAGGTCGCGCTGGAGAACGAGCTTTACGCCACTTTTATGCCTAAACCGATTTTTGACGAGAACGGCAGCGGTATGCACTGCCATATGTCGATTTTCAAAGGCGAGAAGAATCTCTTTTACAGCCCCGACGGCGAGTATCAACTTTCCAAACTGGCCAAACAGTTTATTGCCGGGATTCTGACCCATATCAGGGAAATAACGCTGGTGCTTAACCAGTGGGTCAACTCTTACAAACGCCTGGTGCCCGGCTACGAGGCGCCGGTTTATATCAGCTGGGGCCGCCGCAACCGTTCGAGCCTGGTGCGCGTGCCGATGTACCGCGTCGGTAAAGAAAAAGCCACCCGCATCGAACTGCGTTCCCCCGACCCGGCTGCCAATCCGTATCTGGCTTTTTCCTGTATTCTGGCCGCCGGTCTGAAAGGTATCGAGAAAAATTACAAACTGCCCGACCCGGTTGAAGTTAATATTTTCAAACTTTCGGAAACCGAAAAAGCCAATCTCAATATCGATACCCTGCCTGATTCCATCGAGTCGGCGATACGCCTTGCCGAGCAGTCGGAACTGGTCAGGGAAGTGCTGGGCGACCATGTCTTTCGCAAACTGATCGCTAACAAGAAAATTGAATGGGACCATTACCGCACCCATGTCAGCCATTACGAAATAGATAAATACCTTACGATGCTGTAAGGGACAAAATAATTATACTGAGAAGATAAAGGCAGGCGTTTTCATTAACGCCTGCCTTTTTGTTTAGTCTAAGGTGAGATTGAAACAAAATGTAGTGTCATTCTACGCGGACGGGACTCCAATCCTGACCATAGTTTTTGAGTTTTTGATCCTTGTTATTCATGTAATATTATAGACGGTAAGGTGTTTGTAAATGTCCACATCTGGTCTGTGACAGGAACGTATACAGTCGTAATACTAATACGACCTGTCAGTGGATTACATAAATTATTTAATTAAAATCAGGATTTTTAATAAAAAAACACTTGACAAAATATGTCATATATGTTATTGATTTATCAGGAGAACTGAAAAAGCACATATTTTATTTCATCTTTAGTTAAAAGGCAATTGTCATGCTCAAAATAACAAATTTACCATTTGCCGTAGTAGTTATCCTATTAATCTTCTCATTCTTCTTGAGCTGTGATGACAACCCGGTCGCCCCAAAAGAAGAACCACCCATAGACTATGCCACTTATGCTTTTGACAGCACTAACAATCTTTATTATGAGTATCATCCCTTAACAGGAGTGCTTGATACTTTTACTTGCGAAGACTATCCGCTATGGGATATGGAAGCCTCGGCCGATGGTAAATATTTATTTGTCGCCGCCGCCGATTACGTGGCCAAAGTTGATTTAAACACTAAATTAACCGTTGCCACCCTGCCTTATCAAGCCGAATATGGTCTAGCTATATCCCCGGACAACAATTATATCGCCCTGGCTATGGGACCGGGGCTGATTATTGCCAGAGCCAGTGATTTGTCTGTTGAGCATGAGGATATTGTACTTGATTATCGCAGTCTCAGTTTCTCGGCTGACAGCAAGAAATTATATGGGTGCTATGATACCTCGCATACTGTAGCTATCGTTAATCTTGAAAATAATTTCTCTGTAGCGACAATAGAATTACCCGTTAGTGCCATGAGAATAGTTAAACCTTCCCTTGATGAAACCAAATTATTTCTGATATGGCAATACAGCAAATCTAACAATGTGTTTGCTGTTTATGATATCGCCTTAGATTCGGTCATCTTTCGTGAATGGTTATATGGCGGCTACGTGGATTTAAAGGTCGCACCGGACGGCAAATATATGTACTATACCGAAGCGGGTAACTATGCTGACATTCCCGGTTCCAATTATTTTACCATTTATGACATAGATAAAAAGAGAATATATAAAATAAGTACGGCCGGTATCGAAGACGGTATAAATCCCATATACATGGCGATATATCCGATGTGTCTGACACCGGATAACAAATGGCTGATAATCGGCGAATCGCCGGTGGGTAAATCTTTTTTGCGTTTCAATATAACCACGATGGAAATAGATGCTTATATAAAGGGTAACGAGACCACCCATTTAAAATATTATACCTGTCAGTGTTACTGATATCATCTTAGGCAAGAAGGTAATTATTATGGTTAAAAAAGACATAATATTCTTAATGGTCATTTTATTTCTGTTGCTTCTGGCTTTATTCTGGGGCTGTGATGACAACCCGCTCGCACCGGAAGAAGAACCGGACAAAGACTACATCGTGTATATGTTTGAGACAGACCATGCCGGCGGCAATTATTACATGGGGTATCACCCCACCAGCGGCGTAATAGACACTTTTACAGCAGAAGACAGTCCATACTGGACGATGAAAGTTTCAGCCGACGGTCGGTACATGTTTGTCGCCGCCGAGGATTACGTGGCTAAAGTGGATTTAAAAACGAAATCAACAGTTGCAACTCTGCCCAACCGGGCTTACGGTATGTTTGTATCACCGAACAACCAGTATTTAGCTCTTTTGATGGTACCTGGAATTATGGTTGTCCGTGTTAGTGATCTCACAGTTTTATATGAAGACACGGAGCTAGACTTTTATAACTGTACTTTTTCCTCGGATGGTAATAAAATCTATGGTTGTGTTAGGCCTACATATAATATAGTTACAATTTTAGATTTGGAGAATAATTTCTCTAAGTCAGCTATTGAATTACCACAAGGTTTAGCCACAGGATTAGTTGTCCCTTCTATTGACGAATCAATATTATTCTTGATCTGTCCTTACGACATGTGGTTGAATCAATTTAAAGTTTATGATGTGGAACTTGATTCTATTATTTTTCGCGAATGGTTGTGGAACGGTTATAACTATATAGAATTATCACCTGACGGGAAATATGCCTTCTACACCGAGGGGGGAAATGAATTCGATGTTAACGGTTCTAACTATTTTACAATTTACGATATCGAGAGAAACAGAATCAAGATGAAAGTAAGTACTGTCGGAGTGAAAGACGGAATAAATCCTGAATTTATGTCGTTAGGCGAAATGGCCATAACGCCGGATGGAAAATGGCTGGTGATAGGTGAATCTATAGCCTGCGGTGCTTTTATCCGTTTCAATATGACTACTATGCAAATTGATGATTATATTCAAGGCGAAATTAATGAGTCTGGTATTTATATGGAAGGATATAGTTGTTATACCTGTCAAGTTAAACCTTAACCCTTAAATTGTCGTGGGACATTATGAAACAAATTAAAATCACCCTTATCATGTGTCTTTTTATCAGCCTGATTGTATTTTTACCAATAAAGGCACAATATTATTACAGCGGGGGCGGCCAGATACCGATTCAAATTGACTCTAATAAGGTAACCATTAAATTCTATGATTCCATCCCAGAGGCAACAAAACAAAGAGTAACGATGTCACTAAGTTGTCTATCGGAACAAATGGAAGATGATTATCTTATAGATAATTTTCTGGCCTTTTCTTTGTACAATTATAATGGATATTTTGACTATCTCGATTCACTTAAATTAATACCGGAAATAGAACGAGTTGAACCTTATTATTTAACGGAAGACAGTATACCGATTCTAATGGGTTTAACAATTTTTGTTCTTTTTAATGAAGATGTTACGGAAAATATAATTGATAGTATAAATGCAATCTATAATGTAGAAATATTCGATTGCCCGGAGGGCAGGACAAATGTTTACTATTTAAAAGTTACGGATTCAACTGAATATTACATTCTTGATTTAGCTAACATATACTTTCAAATGTCACAAACTATTTATGCGCATCCTGATTTTAGTGTAGCAATTATACCAGATAGTTATACTCTTTATGATTATTATAGCCAATACCAATGGCATATAAAAAAGGTAATTGGTGAATTTAACGAAGCTTCAGTGTGGGATTTTGCGGGTTTGGATAAACCTATTAAAGTAGCAGTACTTGATGATGGTTGGAGTGACCATCCTGATTTAGATATTACGCGCATATATAAAAAGTGGAATATTGTTGATGATACAGATGATGTCACACCAGATTCGTTATATGCACATGGAATGGCTTGTACAGGTATTATTGCTGCAAATCATACGACCGATAGTACTCAACAGGGTGATAAAACGACTGGAATGATATCAATGAATTCTAATGCGATAATAATACCAATAAAATTATTTAGGTTACCATGTGGTATTTATCATGGAAGTCTCTACGCTAATGCTATTAATTATGCTTATAGTGTTTGGCATGAAAGAGAAGCTGATGTTATTTCTTGTAGTTGGCATGCTGATAAAGAATATGATGAATTGAGATTAGAAATTGAAACAGCTAAAAATCATGGAAGGAATGGTCTGGGGTGTCCGGTGATATTTTCTTCGGGTAATACGGAATACGGCGCTGCCGGTAACGTAAAATATCCGGCTCGGTTAGAAGCATGCTTTGCAGTAGGTGCTATTGACTCCAATGACTATCGATTTCTTTACAGCCATTACGATACTACGCTTGATATTGTTGCTCCAAGTGGCGCTACTTCTTATAAACCAGGCTACCCACCTAATGGCGATGTATGGACATTGGATCAAACTTCAAATTATGGTGTAAATCCAGCATCTATACATTCTTGTCCTAATGATGGAGAAAACGATCAATCTATGTACTGCAAGTTTGGCGGTACCTCTGCCGCCTGTCCTGTTGTGTCCGGGACAGCGTCGTTGATTTTGGCAAAGGACCCGACCCTGACCGCAAACGAAGTTTATGACATCCTGCGTAATTCTGCCGTCAAAGATTTGGACTGGGGGACTTTACCGGATACGCCCCATGTCGAGTA
The DNA here is from genome assembly GCA_028715215.1 of Candidatus Zixiibacteriota bacterium. Classification (GTDB taxonomy): domain Bacteria; phylum Zixibacteria; class MSB-5A5; order GN15; family FEB-12; genus JAFGNW01. The sequence goes on along the minus strand of JAQUSF010000015.1, from coordinate 15,890 downwards.
TGGCTATGGGCGGGTGGATGCTTTCCGGGCGATTCTGTCAATCTCTCATGGCGATGTCACCAACGACGACCAGATTGACATGAGCGATATCACCGCTTTAATTGATTACCTTTACTTAGGAGGTGAGAGACCATTTCCAAGTGTTCTAATGGCCGATTGCAATTGCGATTAGGTTGTCGATATTTCCGACATTACTCATCTGGTTAACTTTTTATATTTGTCCGGGCCGCCGCCGGTCAAACCATGCTTTATCTTTGTACCCGACCCCAGTGTACCCTAAGTATTGAAATATTAAAATATCACTGTGTTAACAGGCCGTCAGGCATAAACGTCTGGCGGTTTATTTTTAGTATAATTAAACCTGAATTAGCAATAGCAATTAAATGCCGCTTTCCCAAATTCCTCAAATTCCTTATATTCCCTACATGCCGGATTATCAGGACATGACCGCCTGCCAAATTGCCGAGTATGTGAAAGCAGGCAGGATGTCAGCCGTTGACATCGCCCGACAGGCTCTGGCGCTGGCGCAAAGCGAGGGACACAATCTCAACGCCTTTATTACCCTTTGCGAGGATAAAGCCCTGGCTCAGGTGGCGACGGTTGATAAAAAAGTGAGAGCCGGTGAATTTGTCGCCAAGAGGGCTTCCCGCAGGACAGGCAATTCGGCTGAAATTTCAGCCGGAGCTCTGGCCGGGGTGCCGATAGCCGTTAAAGATAATATCAGCTATACCGGTTACCCCACCACCTGCGGTTCGAAAATGCTGGAGACCTATATCCCGCCCTTCGATGCCACCGTTATGGAGAGGTTAATCGACGCTGGAGCGGTAATTATCGGTAAAACCAATATGGACGAATTTGCCATGGGCTCATCCAGCGAAACCTCGTATTTCGGCCCGGTCAAACATCCCCTCGACCCGAAGCTTTCCCCCGGCGGGTCCTCGGGCGGCTCGGCTGCGGCGGTGGCGCGGGGGATAGTCCCGCTCGCCCTCGGGTCGGAAACCGGCGGCTCGGTGCGCCAGCCGGCTTCGTTCTGCGGTCTCTACGGTCTCAAGCCCACCTATGGCGCGGTCTCGCGCTATGGTTTGGTGGCATACTGTTCCTCCAGCGACGTCATCGCTCCTTTCGCCCGCACCGCCGAGGACCTGGCTGTGCTTTACAGCGTCATAGCCGGGCACGACATGCGCGACGCTACCTCGCTTGCCGGCGACCATCCTGATTATATTTCATGTTTAAAAACCGACAGGAAATTCAAAATCGGCATTCCCAAACAATATTTTGCCTGGGAACTGAGTTGCCAGGTTTCGCCGGTACTTAATCAGGCGATTGAATCACTGGAAAAAGCCGGGCATGAATTTTATGACATCTCCCTGCCTTTGACCAATAAAGCCATAGCAACGCATTATATAATTGCCCCCGCCGAGGCATCGTCTAATCTGGCCCGTTTCGACGGTGTTCGCTTTGGTTTTCGAACCGCCGGCGAGACCGACCTTAAGCAAATGTACCTTCGTACCCGTTCCGAAGGTTTCGGCGATGAGGTCAAAAGGCGTATCATGCTGGGTACCTATGTCCTTTCAGCCGGGTATTACGATACTTATTATCTCAAAGCCGCCCGGGTGCGGGAACTTATCAGGCGGGAATTCGAAAATGCTTTCAAAGAGGTTGACCTGATTATCACGCCCACGACCCCGACTCCGGCTTTCAAACTGGGGGAGAAGCTCAAGGACCCGCTGGCCATGTACCTCTGCGATGTATTTACGGTTCCTTCGAGCCTGGCCGGTGTCCCGGCAATATCCGTGCCCTTTGGTACTGTCCCGGCGGCCGACTCATCCTTGAAGCTGCCGGTCGGTGTCCAGTTTATCGCTCCTTATATGGGAGAAAAAGCCCTGTTTCAAATCGCTTCCATTCTGGAACACTTGAAAGAATGACCTGTCGTTATGCCTTATGCCCGGCTTAAAAATTTCAAAATGTATTATGAAGAATACGGCAGGGGCGAACCGGTGATATTTTTGCACGGGTTTACGCTTGACCGGCGGATGTGGACTCCCCAGATAATTTTTTTCAGTCGCTTCTACCGTGTAATACTGCCCGATGCCAGGGGGCATGGGCTTTCCGAGGCTCCCGAATCGGGTTACAGCCGGGCCGACCGGGTCGAAGATTTGGTTCAATTTGCCGATAATATGAAAATAGACCGGTTTCATGCCGTCGGGCTATCAATGGGCGGGTCCACCGTTTTGGGATTTGCCCTCAAGTATCCCGAATATCTGAAATCCCTTGCTCTGGTCAGTTCCGGGGCGGCGGGGTATGATATCGGGAAAAAGATTTCCCGAATCGATGAACTGGCCAGAACCCGGGGAATCGAGGTTGCCCGGGAAAAATGGAAAGATATCAGTCTGAACTGGTTTGGCGAAGATAAAAAAACAATCAGGGACCTGATGGAAACGATGATTAACGAGCACAGCGGCGCGGTCTGGAAAGACCCCCGTCGCGGCCATTATCCCCGCGAATATGACCTTGATAAAATCCACCTGATAAAAATCCCGACTGAAATCATCTGCGGGTCTCTGGATAAAATATTCACCGGGCTTGGAAAGCTTTTAAATGAAAAAATAAAGGGCAGTTGCCTGAAAATATTTGAAAACGTCGGTCACATGGTAAATCTCGAAACCCCAGCCAGATTTAACGAAGAGCTTAAACTATTTCTTGAGGGGGCGGACGGATAAATATGAATTATTTCGAAGTCAAAGAACGACTATCCAATTTGAAAGAGTTCCGGCAATTATATGATGAATACATGCAGTTTACCAATCGGGAGAAAAACGTCGTAGCCCTGTTGACCCGCAGGAAAATGGAACCGCTGGTGGCTTTAGCGGTAGATTCGCTAAAACAGGTCGGTCTGGGTTCGATGATTACTCGTGACGCCCCGGTTCGCGGCGGGCGAAAAGTCCGCATTAACCTGATTAAAGCTATTTTCCGCGATAACCTGATCCGCCAGTTCTCTCTGGATGATAAAACCCCGATGGAATTACTGGACAAAGGAATCATTAAGTATAAGTGTTTGTTGTGGCGACAAAAAGTGCAACTTTTCAACCCTCTTTTCTGGCTGTTTCATTTTACAGGTTTTCTCGCAATTTCACCGCTTTATATATTGAAGCGAGCCGGATATGATACCGGTAACGCTGAAAAAATGTCTTTGGTCAAATTTTATATCCTTATTTTTCAACTGGCGGCTTTTTATTTCCTGTTACAATGGTCAGGAACGATTGCTTTTATAAAGTTTGACATTCTCGGATTATAATATATATTTCCCCTCTTTGAAGACTTTACCTTTTACAAGGACGTTGCTTTGACCGTTTACGAAGGTTACAAACCGGTAATCGGCCTTGAAGTTCACGCACAGTTGACAACCGACAGTAAAATGTTCTGTGGTTGTAAAGTAAGTTATGGGGCGTCGCCGAACAGCCGGACCTGTCCGGTTTGCCTGGGGCTCCCGGGCGCATTACCGATTCTCAATAAGAAAGCTGTGGAATATGCCCTGCGGATGATCCTGGCGGTTGGGGGAGAGGTAGCTTTACATTCTGTTTTTACCCGTAAGAATTATTTCTACCCGGACCTTCCCAAAGGTTACCAGATTTCGCAGTATTCACAACCTGTCGGACGGGGCGGGGAAATTAAATATTCCCTGGAAAACGGTCGTACCAAAAACTGCCGCTTAAATCGTATTCACCTGGAAGAAGATGCGGGGAAATCGTTGCACCCCTCAAGCAAAGAGCGATATACCCGCCTTGATTTTAATCGTTGCGGGGTGCCGCTAATTGAAATCGTATCCGAACCTGACCTTAAAAGTCCAGAAGATGCATACAGTTACCTTAATAAACTTAAACAAATACTTCAGTGTCTGGAAATCTGCTCGGCGGATATGGAAAAGGGACATCTGCGTTGCGACGCCAATGTCTCGGTACTACCAAAAGGCAAAAAGAAATTGGGTGTCCGGACAGAGGTAAAAAACCTGAATTCTTTCAAAGGTGTCAAACGAGCATTGAAATATGAGATAGCCCGTCAGATTAAAATACTGAGAGCCGGCGGGACGGTCAAACCGGTAACTCTCTGGTGGGATGAAAATCGCCGGGCTGCCCGGCTCATGCGAACCAAAGAAACCTCTGAAGATTACCGTTATTTTCCCGAACCGGATTTATGGCCTTTAGCAATCGATATGCCCTGGCTGGACAGTATTCGTCGTTCTTTGAAGGAATTGCCTGACCATAAATATAATCGCCTGGTAAAGCAGTATAAGATTCGCCCTTATGATGCCCGTATTCTGGCAGCCGACCGCCTGCTGGCGGATTATTTTGAAAATGTTATAGCCTGCTATAATAATAGCCGTGATGTTGTGAACTGGATAACGACGGAAATTTTAGGTATCCTGGATGAGACAAACGAGTCTATAACTGAATTCAAGATTTCTCCGGCGATGTTGGCGGAACTTCTTAAAAGTATCGATGACGGCATAATATCCGGTCGTACCGCCAGACAGGTTTTTCGGGAAATGGCGGCTACCGGGAATTCTGCGGCTCGGATTATTACCTCACGAGGATTAAGGCAAATCACTGATAAGAAGGTTTTGCTTAAGGAAGTTGATAAGGTTATCACCGCCAATCCAAAACAGGTCGAAAAGTATCGAAGCGGTAAAACTGCGCTTCTGGATTTTTTTATCGGTGAGGTTATGAAAAGCACCCAGGGCAGAGCCAATCCGGAACTGGTCAGTGACCTTTTAATACAGCTTTTAAAGAAGTGAACTGATGAACACACCCCAAGTACGAATAGCGGTTTTTATATCCGGCAGTGGAACCGGTCTTCAGGCTTTTATTGATGCCGCCAAAGTCGGTATACTGTCAGGCCAGATTGTATGGGTAGTGTCCAGCACCGATAAAGCCTTTGGTTTAAAGCGGGCCGAAAAGGAAAACATTGAAACTTTTGTTTTTGTCAGGAAAGAGTACCCGTCTTTTGAAGCTGCTGACCGGGACCTTCTGGACAAGCTCAAGGAACGCCGCATCGATTATATAGCCCTGGCCGGATATCTGAAACTTTTGCCGGCCAGTGTGGTTAAAGCCTATCACCGGCGTATTGTCAATATTCACCCGGCCCTTCTGCCCAAATACGGCGGAAAAGGAATGTACGGTCATCATGTTCACGAAGCCGTGCTTGCCGCCGGCGATAAGGAAAGCGGTGCCACCGTGCACCTGGTTGACGAAATCTATGATAATGGGCTTATTCTGGAACAGGTGAAGGTACCGGTGCTTGATACCGACACTCCGGAAATCCTGGCCGCCCGGGTGCTCGAACAGGAACATAAAATATATCCGCGGGTACTGGAAAAATTAATAAAAGGAAAGTATAAATTCTGACATGAAAAAAATTGTAATGGGAACGGCCATTAAAGAATATCCTTTGATGCGTCGCGGGAAAGTCCGGGATATCTATGACCTTGGCGACGCCCTTTTGTTTATCGCCTCGGACCGGATCTCGGCTTTCGACGTGGTTTTACCCAACGGCATACCCGGCAAGGGACAGGTGCTTACCAGGATGTCATTGTTCTGGTTCGACCTGTTAAAAGATGTGGTCGATAATCACTTGATAACAGCCGATATTGACCAATACCCCGAACCGCTTAAAAAATATCGGGACATTCTCGAAGGTCGCTCAATGCTGGTAGTTAAGGCGGAACGGGTCGATGCCGAGTGCATCGTTCGCGGTTATATCTCCGGTTCGATGTGGAAAGAATTGCAGAAAGCCCGCCGGCAGGGTACAAATACCGTACATGGTTTTCAGTTCAGTGCGGCTCTGCAAGAATCGGAAAAACTGCCCGAACCGCTTTTTACCCCCTCGACCAAAAACGACGACGGTCATGATGTCAATATCAGCTACGCCCAACTGGTTGACCTCTTGGGGAAGGAGACCGCCGAGTTGTGCCGGGATAAATCGATGGCCGTCTATAAAAAAGCGGCTGATTACGCCCTGACCAGAGGAATTATCATTGCCGATACCAAATTTGAATTCGGTTACAAGGATGGTCGGTTTATCCTGATAGATGAAGTGCTCTCACCTGATTCCAGCCGCTTCTGGCCGGTTGACAAGTATCAGATTGGTCGGAGCCAGCCTTCGTTCGATAAACAACCTATCCGCGATTACCTGGACAAACTTGATTGGGATAAACGCCCCCCGGGACCGCGCTTACCCGATGAAGTGGTCCAGGCTACCGCCCGGAGATATGAACAAGTACAGAAACTTTTAACCGACAGATAGGAACATGGAAGAGAATATTAAAATTAAACGCGCCTTGATATCCGTGTCCGATAAAACCGGTCTTCAGGATTTAGCCCGGCAACTGGATAAAATGGGCATTGAAATTATTTCTACCGGAGGCACCCTAAAAAAGATAAAAGAAGCCGGGGTACAGGCCATATCCATTTCGGCTTTTACCGGATGCCCGGAAGTCATGGATGGCCGGGTCAAGACCTTGCATCCCAAAGTCCACGGAGCCATTCTGTACCGTCGGGATAATCCCAGGGATATTGAACAGCTGACTCAGTTGGAATCCCGGGGCATAGACCTGGTGGTCGTTAACCTTTATCCTTTCGAGGCTACCTTGAAACAAAAGGGTGCAACGGATGAAGATATTATCGAAAATATCGATATCGGCGGTCCCACTTTAATTAGAGCCGCATCCAAAAATTTCAGTGCCGTAACCGTGGTGGTTGACCCGGCTGATTATAACGAGCTGGTGGAACAACTGAAAAAAGATGACGGCGCCACCAGCCTTGAGTTCAGAAAAAAATGTGCGGCTAAAGCCTTTACCATGACCTGTGCTTATGACAGCGCCATAGCCGGTTATTTTACGGCCGGTAAGGACACCCGGGAAAATAAATTTCCTTCCATCCGTATCCAGAAATACGATTTTCACGACAAACTGCGCTACGGTGAAAACCCCCACCAGGAAGCGGCAGTGTATGCCGACAAGAATTATCCCGGACCGACCCTGTTGCGGGCGGCTTTTCTTTCGGGCAAGGAATTATCCTATAATAACTATGGCGACCTCGATGCCTGCCTGGAATTACTGCTCGATTTTTCCGAACCCTTTGCCTGTGTTCTTAAACATGCTAATCCCTGTGGTGCCGCTGTGGGGAAGACTCTGGCTGAAGCCTATCAGCGGGCTTATGACAGCGACCCGCTGTCAGCTTATGGTTCAATTATCGGCTTAAATCAAATAGTCGACCTTGAATGTGCCAAACTGTTACATGAAACCTTCTTCGTCGAATGCATGCTGGCTCCCGGTTTTACCGAAGAGGCAATTTCGCTTCTTACGAAGAAAAAAGCCCGCCGTATTCTGACTCTGCCGGAAATAAAAAACAAACGCCCTGCAGATGACCTGACTTACAAATTTATTCTCGGCGGTCTTCTGGTACAGACAGCCGATACCCTTGAAACCGCTAAGGCCGATTTGAAAGTTGTCACCAAACGCTCGCCTGCGGAAAAGGAGATTAGTGACCTTCTCTTTGCCTGGAAAATCGTCAAACATACGAAATCCAATGCTATTGTTCTGGCTAAAGATGGCGCAACGGTTGGTATTGGGATGGGTCAGACTTCCCGGGTCGATGCCGGAGCGCTGGCGGTTAAACGAGCCGGTGACCGGGCAAAAGGAGCGGTTATGGCTTCCGACGCCTTTTTCCCGATGCCTGACGGCGTCGAGGTAGCTACCGAAGCCGGCGTCACGGCCATCATACAGCCCGGTGGTTCCAAAGGTGATGAACAGGCCGTCGAAGCCGCTGATAAAGCCGGGGCGGCAATGGTTTTCACCGGCATCAGACATTTCAAACATTGATTTTTTCAGGGCCGGTTAAACATATCTGTTTACCGGCCTATTTACCATTATTGCAACAACTTGACCGCTGTCCGGCAATACTTTTAATATCTGTCAATATAAATATCTTTATTTTTTTCGCCTTACATACTTGCATCCTTTTTAAACCTGTGCTATCTTTAGTAATAATTTTACGTATGAGGAGTCAACGTGAGGAATCGCATTCTTGAAATTGTTGTTTACCTGATGGACCATATCCAGGAACATCGCGGCCAGATTATCGACGTTGAGGACCTGTCCGCCCATTTGAGAAGTTTAGGCTATACCGAAAATGAAATATCGTCCGCCTATTCCTGGCTGGTGGACCGCTTTGAATCGACCAGCGAAAACTTTTATTCTGATTTTCCTGAAATCCATTGTTCCAACAGGATTTTAACCGATTATGAGCGTTTTCAATTTACCCCCGAAGCTCATGGATTCCTCATTAAGCTGTTAAATCAGAATCTGATAGATGATGAACAGTTCGAAACCGTTCTTGAACGGGGGGCTATTTTCAATCCCAAACCAATTACTGAAGAACAGATTAAGTTAATCGTTTCATCGGTCATTTTTAATGATATGAACGAGTTTGAAGGCGTCCTTCATTACGAGATAAATCCGGATAAATCCCATTCCATTAACTGACATGACACTCGAGGGGAAGAAAATAATTGTCGGTTTGACCGGCGGTATTGCCTGTTACAAAATTCCCTATCTGGTGCGATTTCTGACCGGTCAGGGGGCCGAAGTCCGGGTTATTATGACGCAAGCCGCGACTGAGTTTATTACTCCTCTGACTCTGGAAACAGTCTCCGGTAACCCGGTTGCCACCGAGTTGTTTCCCGACAGTAAGTTTATATCCACTCGCCATATTGAACTGGCGCAGTGGCCGGATGTGATTGTTGTGGCTCCGGCCACTGCTAATTTTATGGGGAAAACAGCCTCCGGAATATCCGACGACCTTCTGACAACGGTAATTTGCGCCACCGCCCGACCGGTAATAATTGCCCCGGCGATGAATCCTCAGATGTGGCTGAATAAAATCACCCGGAAAAATTACACTTTTCTCAAGGAAATGGGGTATCTGTTCATCGACCCCGATGAAGGCGACACCGCCTGCGGCGACCGCGGGGTTGGCCGTATGGCCGAACCCGATAAGATTTTCAAATATGTCGAAGCCTTTTTGACGAAGGCTTCAAAAAAAAAAGTCCTGACCGGTAAAAAACTGCTGATTACTGCCGGACCCACCCGGGAAAACCTTGACCCTGTCCGTTATCTGACCAACCGTTCTTCGGGCAAGATGGGTTATGCCCTGGCTGAAGCCGCCCGGGAACTGGGAGCGGATGTGACCTTGATATCCGGGCCGGTAGCTTTAAAGCCGCCGACCGGAGCAAGGATTATATGGGTTGAAACCACCGGTGAGATGTATCAAGCTGTGAAAAAAGAATTTCCCCGTTTTGACTGGCTGGTGATGGCGGCCGCCCCGGCAGATTTTACCCCTTCTAAAAAAACCGGGCAAAAAATTAAAAAAGAACGTCAACCCATCAAATTAGAGATGACCACCACCGTGGATATTCTCAAACAGATGGGTGCTGTGAAAAAGAAAAACCAGCTTCTGGTCGGCTTTGCTCTCGAAACAGAAAACGGTTTAAATAATGCCCGCAAGAAATTGCAGGCGAAGAACCTTGACCTGATCGTTTTAAACGACATCAGCGATGAAGGAGCCGGTTTCGAACATGATACCAATAAAGTAACCCTTCTTTGTCCGGGACATAAAAAAGCCGTCACCTGGCCTTTGATGACAAAATCTGATTTAGCTTTTAAATTACTTGAATTCATTGCGAATTTATCTTAAAATATCGAATACTCAGAGAAACTTTTATGACCAATAAACCAAGGGATGTTTTACAGATGTTCCGTCAAGCCCTGGCGGCTCAAATGGAGATGGGCTTACATGAATTGATTGTCCCTAAACTATCCTCTGTGGAAATTGAATTAAAATCACAGGCGGATATCATTACCGGGGAAATCATCCGGAATCAGGAAGTAACTATGACGGCAAAAAAAGAAAACCGGTTATCCCAGTCGGCTATGCCGCTTTTTCAGGAACCTTCCTATAATTCCCTGGAAGAACACTACCAGGCGATATGTAATTGTCAATTATGTCCTCTGGGTGCCACCCGCACCAATTTTGTTTACGGGGTAGGCGACCCGAAGGCCGATCTGATGTTCATCGGCGAGGCTCCGGGAGCGGAAGAAGACCGTCAGGGGAAACCGTTTGTCGGCAAGGCCGGACAGCTTCTGGACCGCATTCTGGCCTCTATAATGATGAAACGTGAAGAAGTATATATCTGCAATATTCTCAAGTGCCGTCCGCCTGGCAACCGTGACCCGCAACCCGATGAAATGGCCAGGTGTTTTCCGCATCTGCGGGAACAGGTCAGGTTGATTAAGCCCAAGCTTATATGCGCTCTGGGACGCATTGCCGCCCAGGCTTTGCTTCAGACCACCACCCCATTGGGCAAACTTCGCAACCACTGGCACGAGTTTGAAGGTGTCCCCTTGTGGATAACCTATCACCCGGCGGCCCTGTTACGTTTCCAGTCATACAAGCGGGATACCTGGGAAGATATGAAAATTCTCAAAGCCCGCTATGAAGCGTTGAAATAAGGACATCCAATGGCATATCGAACCCAGACCGGAAAAGACTTGAAGGAGCTGCAACCTCCGCAGGCTATCGATGCCGAGCAGGAGGTTCTCGGGTCGATTCTGAAAGACAACGACGCTATCAACCAGGCCATCGAAATTCTGGACAGTGAAACACATTTTTATCTTCCCAAGCACCAGATAATTTACCGGACTATTATCAATTTATACAACAACTCCGACCCCTGCGATATTACCACCGTGGCGGACGACCTGCTCAAACAGGGCAATCTTGAAAAAATAGGTGGTCGCGTGTACCTGGTCGAACTGGTCGAAAAGGTCGTTTCCACGGCTCATATCGTCGCCCATGCCAATATTGTTCTGGAACGTTCGGTTTTGCGGCGCCTTATTCAGACCTCCAATGAAATTGTCCAGAGTTGTTATACCCTTGACCAGCCGGTTGACTATCTGCTGGATTTAGCCGAGACTAATATTTTCAATATCTCTGAAAGCCGTCTGCGCAAGGGTTTTGTCCCCATCAAGGGACTGATTACGCAGACTTTTGAACAAATTGAAACTTTTCAGTCCGGCGACCGCATTCTGGACGGTATCATGACCGATTTTACGGCTCTGGACGTCATGACCCAGGGCTTGCACAATGGCGATTTGATTATCGTGGCGGGACGGCCGTCGATGGGCAAGTCGGCCTTCGCCATGAATATCGCCGAGAACGTGGCCATCCGGCAGAAAAAAGGCGTGGGTATCTTTTCGATTGAAATGTCGAAAGAACAGCTCACCCTGCGATTGCTTTGCAGCCGGGCTAAAATAAGCCAGCAGAAAATCAGGTCCCGTAAACTGAATGATGAAGAATGGGGACGTCTCACCCGGGCCGGCGGCTCAATCTCACCGATGAATATTTTCATCGATGATTCGCCCACTCTGACTTCGCTGGAAATGAGAGCTAAAGCCCGGAGATTAAAAGCCCAGTTTGATATTTCATTAATCATTGTCGATTATATTCAGATGATGCAGGCTTCGGGGCATCAAGAAAACCGCCAGCAGGAAATAGCCGTCATATCAAGAAATTTAAAAGCTCTGGCTAAGGAGCTGAATATACCGGTTATCGCCATCTCGCAGCTCTCCCGCATGGTGGAACAGCGCGGCGGGGAAAAACGTCCCCAGCTGTCCGACCTGCGTGAATCCGGCGCCATTGAACAGGATGCTGATGTGGTCATGTTCGTTTACCGGCCGGAATTTTATATGTCCCACCTTGACCGCAATGACCCGAAATATCTCGAGGTAGAAGGCAAGGCGGAAATAATAGTGGCCAAACAGCGTAATGGTCCCACCGGGGTGGCTAATCTGGTTTTCATCAAGGAATTCGCCCGCTTTGAAAACCCGGTGGAAGGTTACCGCGAGCTTCCGTCCAGTGCGGAGCCGATGGACGACCAGGATTTACCCTTTTAGGGAGTCATATGGAATACGGTGTTCAATCAATCGGACGTCGTGGTGTTAATTTCATCAACCGGACCGGCGGTTTGTGTATCCTGCTGGGCAGGTTTTTCGTTGCTTTGAAAGACGTACCGCGTTCGATGGGCTTGATATTCGAACAGTTTTATATTATCGGTGTCAAGTCACTCCCGCTTATTATCATCATTTCCATTTTTGTCGGCGCCGTGACTGCCTGGCAGGCGGCTTACCAGTTCAAATTTATCGGCGCCCCGCTGCGCTATCTGGGGCACATGGTCGGCAAGGCGGTTATTATGGAACTTTCACCCGTGCTTTCGGCGCTGGTTTTCGCCGGGCGCGTGGGCGCCGGCATAGCCGCCGAGGTCGGTACCATGAAAGTGACCGAACAGATTGACGCTCTCGACTCGATGGGCATTAATCCCGTCCGTTATCTCGTAATGCCCCGCATTCTCGCCTGCCTGGTCATGGTCCCGATACTGGTGCTCTTTTCCGATTTTATCGCCATTATGGGTGGCCTGGTCATATCCGTTCTTGGTGTGGATATTTCTACAGAAACATTCATGAGCGGTTTTCGTGATTCCTTCAAACTGGCTGATTTTCGCAACGGTCTTATCAAGGCGCTGGTTTTCGGTCTCATAATCGGCCTGGTGGGTTGTTACGAGGGCTTCAGAACCAGGGAAGGCGCCGTTGGCGTCGGTCGTTCCACGACTAACTCGGTTGTGATTTCATGTGTTTTGATTCTGGTATTTAACTTTATATTCGCCATTATTTTATTCCGTTTGTAAAATATGCATAATAACTTAATTCAGATTGAAAACCTCCATAAAAGGTTCAATGACCTGCCGGTCTTAAACGGGGTTAATCTGAGTATCGGGAAAGGGGAATCAATCGTTGTCATCGGGCAGTCAGGGTGCGGCAAATCGGTTCTCCTCAAACATCTCATAAGACTGATGGAACCGGATGAGGGAAGGGTGTTTTTCGACGGGGAGAATATCGCGGAATTCATGGGTGATTCTCTGGTTTCTTTTCGCCGGCGTTTCGGCATGCTGTTTCAATCGGCGGCGTTGTTTGATTCCCTGACGGTTGCCCAGAATGTCGGGCTGGGTTTAAAAGAATCGCGACGATTCAAAGATGAACAGATTGACGAAATAGTCATCGAAAAACTGGAGATGGTCGGCCTGGCTTCTTCCGCCGATAAATACCCTGCCGAACTCTCCGGCGGTATGCGTAAACGTGTCGGTCTGGCGCGGGCGATTGCCAATAATCCCGAAGTTCTTCTCTATGACGAACCCACCACCGGTCTTGACCCGATTACCGCGGACATCATCAATGACCTGATTGTTGAATTGAACACGAGGTTGAAAGTAACCTCCGTGGCGGTTACTCACGATATGAAATCAGCCTTTAAGATTGCCGACCGTATAGTCATGCTCTATGAAGGTCGCATCGAGTTCGACGCCACCCCTGATGCCGTTAGAACCACTGATAACCCGGTTGTCAAACAGTTCATTACCGGTCAAGCCCGGGGGCCGATTCAGGTGCGCTGATGATTCCCGGCAAAAAAGTTAAAACGGCATATTTCTGCACGCAGTGCGGCGCCGAACATCCTCGATGGCAGGGACAGTGCCGCGAATGTAACGCCTGGAACAGCCTGGCCGAGGAAAAGGTACCAGTTCGACAAAAAGCTTCACTGTCTTCGAGCGTAAAAAAAGTTGACCGGCAGAAAATCAATCGTATAACCCTTACTACGACTCAAGGATACCGGAGCGGACTGGTTGAATTTGACCGGGTGCTGGGCGGACAGCTCCTGCCCGGTATGACCGTCCTTTTGAGCGGCGACCCGGGTATTGGCAAATCCACCCTGATGCTGCAGGTGGCCGAGGCGTATTCCCGGCAGGGGGTTTCGGTTTTATATGTCACCGGTGAGGAGTCGTTGTCCCAGATAAAACTGCGCGCTCAGCGCCTGAATGTAAACGGCGAAAATATTACGGTGGTAAACACCACCGGCCTTGAAGAAATAACCGCCCTTATAGCCGAAGAAAATTATAATATTGTCCTGGTGGATTCCATTCAAACTATTGCCAGTGCCCTGCTTGATTCTCCTCCGGGGACTGTGGGACAGGTACGCGAGGCCGCCAATCAGCTTATCATGCAGGCTAAAGCCGCGGGCTTTGCCCTGTTTTTGGTCGGTCACGTGACCAAGGACGGTCTTATCGCCGGCCCCAAAGTGCTGGAGCATATGGTTGACACGGTGATTTATTTCGAGGGCGATTCGGCGCATCTTTACCGCCTGCTTCGAGCGCAGAAAAACCGTTTCGGGTCGATTGCCGAAATCGGCCTGTTCCAGATGGTTTCCGACGGTTTGGCTGAAGTCTCCAACCCGTCCTCGTATTTCCTCTCGGGGAATTCCGAGATGGTGCGTTCCGGGGCAGTGGTGACCGGCGTTTGCGAGGGCAACCGCCCCCTGCTTGTTGAAATTCAGGCACTGGTGTCACGCTCCAGCTACGGCTATCCGCAGCGTGTTGCCGGCGGCATTGATGCTAAAAAGCTGGCCTTGCTGCTGGCTATTCTCGAAAAGCGGGGCGATTACCCGTTAAACACTCATGATGTTTTCGTATCGGTGGCCGGCGGTCTCAAACTCTCCGAACCGGCCCTGGATTTACCGGTACTGGCGGCTATCGTGTCCTCCCTTTTGAACAGGCCGGTGGATAATAAAACTATGGTGGTGGGTGAAGTGGGTTTATCGGGGGAAGTCCGCCCGGTCAGCCTGATTGACCGCCGGGTGGCTGAAGCTGCCAAACTCGGTTTTGATACGATGGTTATCCCGGATAAAAACAAGGACCAGGTAACGGATAAAAATGTCACTCTGGTCGGCGTCAAAGACATTCAATCAGCTTTGGACCAACTCATTGGATAGAATTTACACGTTAAAAAATACCGACAGCTTGGCCCGCCGGGGGGAGATTGTCACTCCGCACGGTACGTTTCCAACCCCGGCTTTCATGCCCGTGGGAACGTCCGGCGCCGTCAAAGCTCTCACCGCCCACGACCTGGAAGAATGCGGCGCCCAAATTATTCTGGGCAACACCTACCATCTGTACCTTCGCCCCGGTCACGAAATTATCAAAAGCCTGGGCGGCCTGGCCCGCTTTTCCGGCTGGAATAAGCCGACACTCACCGACAGCGGCGGTTACCAGGTTTTTTCCATGCAGGATATATCCCGAATCGGTGACGAAGGCGTGGAATTTAAATCGCATCATGATGGTTCGAAGCACTTGTTCACCCCCGAAAAAGTCATGCAGGTACAGCATGCCGTGGGCGCCGATATCATTATGGCTTTCGACCAGTGCGTACCTTACCCGGCCGACCGAAAACTGGCCGAGGACGGCGTGCGGCGGACTTTCGCCTGGGCAAAAACCTGTAAAATTATTAATGACGAATGTAACCTCGAACAGGCATATCCCCAGAGCCTGTTTGGAATAGTACAGGGGTCAACCTATCAGGATTTGCGAACCCGGTCAGCCGAAGAAATAATCTCGCTGGACCTCCCCGGTTATGCGATTGGCGGACTTTCGGTAGGGGAAAGCAAAGAAGAAATGGAAGCCGTCCTGGCTCACACTATCAGATATTTGCCCGAAGACCGGCCTCGTTATATGATGGGAGTGGGTTATCCGGAAGATATCCTGATGGCCGTGGCTTACGGCGTTGATATGTTTGATTGCGTTTTGCCCACCCGCAACGCCCGCACCGGCAATGTCTTTACCTCGACCGGACCACTTACCTACCGAAACGCCGATTACGCCCGCGATGACCGCCCCCTGGACCCGAACTGTGACTGCAAGGTTTGCCGAAGGTACAGCCGGGCATATATCAGGCATCT
>JAQUSF010000103.1 GCA_028715215.1 Candidatus Zixiibacteriota bacterium | reverse complement strand
TATATACCATATTAAACCTGTGTCCGCCGGTTTGATACCCGTTATGAAGTTCGGGATTACCCAGGTGACAACCGATACAGGCATCATCAACCGCAAAAGCATGGGGTGAGGTCTCATAAACATAATCTTCGTATTCATAGCCGCCGGTACCCACCAGGAGGTCCCCCTGCGGTCCATGATGCGGTCCCCAGCGGTTGGAAAGAGTCACACTGTCGGTGATACTGTTAGCATTAAAAGTGGAATGATGACAGTTGACACAAAGGTTAGCGGAACCATGGTTGAAAATATCGTTATTGGCCAGGGTATAGGAAGATTCAACGCGCAGGGTCAAGTTGCCGCGTTCATGCGGCGAATGGCAGGTGAAACAATGAATGGCACTGACCTGGTTGTAAGGCGGACTGATAACACCGGTCGAGACATAATCGACAAAACCCTGGTGGTCATGACACTGCGGGCAATTGCGGCCGCCGCGGTTGGTATAGTCGACATTATTGCCGGATGCATGGATGGAATTTTGCCACTCCCCTTTAGCTGCCAGAAGCAAACCGTCTTCCCCGTGACAGGTAAAACAGCTGCCCAGCGAGGCCTGGTCATCGCTCGGCTCAAAAGTGACCTTGCGGTCACAACCCAGGCCGAAAAGAAGAAGTGCCATCAGGAAAACAGCCCCCGATAAAAAAATTAATTTCATAGCTAAGCTCCTTTAAAAGGATATCGATTTAATCATATTTATTTCCACGATGTTGGCGGTATAGTATTCGTCCCATACCAGGAAATTATCAAAATTATGAACATTATAGACTATCTCCAGCAGGTAATCATCGATGAAATTACAGGCTAAATTGAATCTCACCGAGAAACTCTCCATATCCAAATCTCCCTTACTGCGGTAGTAAACCGCCCCGAAACTGGTTGTAAAGTGATAAAACTCGCGGGTGTCAAGGTCGGCATGGAGCAGGTGGTCCCTGAATTCAAAAGCCTGTTCGTCGTTGTTAAAAGTCCCTTCAGCCAGAGCATACCCGCCTGTCAGACGGCCGTATTCCTTCACCTTGATAGTACCATCAAAAGCAATCCGGTCAAAATCAGCCTTACTGCCCAGTTGGTCGTTTCGACGGTTTTTACTTTCGAATTTAACTACCGCCAAACCGTAGTCATGATCCCGATAGCCGGCGGAAAATTTGATACGGTCGCGGTCCTCGTTCCCCAACAGACGGCCGCCGTCATCGACATCTTCCTGGCGGAAACCGTATTCCCCGCGAAATTCCCAATTCCCGCCGGACTTCAGCCACCCGGAGAGAAAGCCCGCATGGGCTTTAAAAGCATCTTCAAAATCATCGTTGATATCATGCTGATACCCGAGGGTTACCCCGGCCCGATTTGGCCAGATGCGGGTCACATAAACAGCCTGGCTCAGGTTATCGGTCGCCACCAGGTCACTGTCGGAACTGGTGCGGTCAAAATAGAAACCATACCGGACCGAGTAGTCCATCGGCAGTTTCACCGTGGCGCCGCCCCAGACCGTATTGGCACTGATTCTAAAATCCGTCTGGTCAAACCTGGTCTCAAAATGCTGAAAACCACCGGACAAAATCAGCCGCTCGAAACGGGGTACTGCGGCAACCGCCACGACCCTGTATTTATTACGTACCTGGTCACGCCAGGATTTTCCCTCGTCGTTGAAAGCGGCTCCCCGGTACTCAGCCTGGAGCATCCGCCCGCGATAGTTAATCCTGACACCGGTATTATAATCCTTCTGGGTATAATCCAGCCTGACAGGTATCGCAGGCTGACTTAAATCGAACAGGTCGGACATCCTGCCGGATTTGCCCGTGTATTTTCCGCCGCCGAATAGAGTTATATACTTGTGTGGTACTAACCACAGGGAAGCCCCCGTCTGATGACGCCGGGTAGAAGTACGACCGTTGAAATCATATATCCGACGGTACTGGTGATTGTTGACCCGTAATCCGAACAAACCGCTTTTCTCGACCGCCAGGCTAAGATTGCGATTGTTGAGAGTGCTATTCTTTAAATCGGCGCTAAGACGAATACCGTTATCAAACCGGTAATTAAAATTTTCCAGCGCCAGGCCAAAACCTTCATACTGGTTGAAAGTCGCGTGCTGAACCGCCCGGCTGCCTTCTTCATCCATCAGCGTATAGCCTATTTTCACTTTCCCCTTACCCTCGCCGGCAAAAATACCGGCAACCGGTATTACCATGAGGATCAGCCATATTATCAGTAACAAATTTTTTTTCATGGTGTCCTCCTCACTGATTAATAATATGACATCCGGACTGATAACAGTCCGGGAAAAGTTTATTGCCCAGATCCGGGTCAAGGAACAGCTTATTGTCATAGGAGCCGTGAATTTCGCTGTGGCAATCCACACAGGCCAGCCTGGCACCAAGCCCGGAATGACGGGTGCGATGCCCGGGCGGGACACCATGACATTGCAGGCAGGTACCGTTTTGCGGCTGTTTTAACAACCGGTCATTAGGGGAACCATGGGACTCGTGGCATTCCGTACAGCCGCCGCCGTTCACCAGGTGAGTATATACCACCGGGTGTTCATAAAGAAAAGGCCCGGCATAATCGGTATGACATCGCTGACATTGCCAGTCATGACCCACCGCCAACAAGGGACTTTTTATGTTGTCGACGGGATGACAATCGGTACAGCGAATATTCAATGATTGCAGCGGATGATTCGACCGGCGGTGAAATTCCGAGGCGACCTCGGTATGGCAGGTCAGACAAAACTCCTGACCGGCGTCTTTCACGAGGTTTTTGATAGGATTGTTATGGACGGTATGACAATCAAGACAGCTTATATTCCTTCGGGTATGAGGGTCGGTGGTCACCATTGTCTGCTGGTGAGGCGTTAAATGGCAATCGCCGCATACCTCGGCCTGGTCAATCAATGACAGGGCTCCAAGCTTGATAACGGTTTCAGCCGAAGGTTCCTCCAGATGCTTTTCCCAGCCCTTGTGACAGCTGATACAACCTACCACGATGGAGGATTTCATTTCCCGACCGGAACTCAGGCGATGAGCCGAACCGGCCAGCGAGGTTTCATAACCTTCATGGCAGTCCAGACAGGTCGCCGATTGCTCGTCCAGTTCCTGGCGGCTATATTGAGGAGATGAAAGCGACAGGCTGCAGGCTGTCATCAATAGCGGAACAGCCAATTTTATTACTCGAAATATTTTTTCCCTGAACATTGTATCCTCAGAATTCATTAATTCTCGTTATTTCTATTAGTCAAAATTATGGTAATTTATAGACAGGCTATTTTAATCTGAATTTCTTTCTGTCGTCTTTTTGGTTTTATTCAATATTTTTTCTTACTGCCTCCTGTCAATCTCTCTGACAAATATTGGAAACTGTCATGAAAATGTCAACAATATTCATCTTATTAGTCCAAAATAATTTCACTAACCTGCCTGCTTACATAATGTTACAAAATCGTATTTTTTACTAAAATGTAAATTATATAAAAAGGTATCATAAGCTACATTGAAATATTTAACCGCTTGCCGGAGTTTGTCTATCGTCAAATAATTAAATCAGAATTTCGCGATTATTTAAATTCAGCTCTTAATAATGATGGCGAGGTATATTCCTGTCTGTCCTCTTATTATTTTACTTATTTTCCAGCCGGTATTTGACAGCATATTATCCAATTCCAGCCGGGAGTAAAAAAGGTATTCCATCCAGGGGGTTACATATTTCTTATAGCGTACTCGGATTCTCGCCCATCCGGCCGGTTTCCCCTTCTTTTTATTATTACTATGGTATTCTTTATGTTCACGCATATCAGTCTGATAAGGATCTCTGGTCTGGGCTATAATCAGTCCTCCGGGGCTTGTTAATTTAAATAATTTCTTTATAATCAGATGGGCTTTTTTTTCATCACTTAAAATGGCAAAACTGTTACCCAGCATCAGAACCGTATCAAAAATACCAAAATGAGTATTTAATTTATTTAGGTCCATAAGCTTAACTTTTTTTATTCCCCGGAGACGACATACTTTCACGGCTAAAGGCGAATTATCAATACCCACGCATTCAAAACCCTTCTTCTGCAGGTACTGCGAATGCCTGCCGGCACCGCAACCAATATCCAGGACTCTTCCCCGGACGAATTTCATGGCTTTTTTCTCGTAATCCGGCCACTCGGTGAAATCGGCAAAATAAGCCGCCGGCCCGGCTCCGATTTCAATAAGCCCGTCATCGCGCTCGACTATTTCATACCCGGTTCTACGGGTATAATAATCATAAATTTCCCGCCCGAAAGCATCAGCAAAATTTCTGGACATTATTAAAACCTCATCGGTATCATAAAAACCAAGACCACCGGGACTAAAAAAAGAGGGACTTAAACCTAAAATGAAAACCGGTTTTATTTTTTAATGGAAACAAATCTCTTGAAACCATTTCAAGACCCCTGTTTATGGTAATATGGCTGCATATCAATATAAATATACTTTTTCATCAATTAGCCGAACAAAACTTTATTATTTAAAGCATTGAACTGAATATTGACTGAAACAAAAGAAAAGAGTTTTTGACTTTTCAGTCAAGCACCAGATAGAGATAGACACAGGTTTATAAGGTCCTGGGCTGATGTGGATTAAGAGACCTTAAGGTTTTTTTTAATAAAGACAAAGTCCTCATAGAAACACTATCAGGAGCAAAATCCTTTATGAACCGTAAAAAGAACACGATTACTATTGACAAATAAAGAGGGATTTTATATCTTACCCTAACTTTGTGAAAATAATCACAATATCCGAGGTTGATTTGAAAAATTCAATGGTAGTAATCGTCGAACGGAAGGACTTTCAAAATCTTTTTGATGTCCTCAGTAAACGGGGTTATCAAATTTCAGGCCCCACGCTTAGAGATAACGCCGTGATTTATGACAATATTTCTGCGGTCGAAGACCTGCCTGTCGGCTGGACCGACCATCAGGAAGGCGGCCGTTACCGTCTGGAGCAAACTAACAAAAAAAGTCTTTTTGCCTGTGTTGTTGGCCCGCATACCTGGAAAAAAATTCTATATCCGGCAGAGCATACTTTTATTCAGGTCAAGCGGAATGGCTCGAAACTGGAAATCACCAGCGCCGAGAAGAAACCACCAAAATCAGCCCTGATTGGTGTCCGTCCCTGTGAATTACACGCCCTGGCTATTTATGACAAGGTTCTTAAGGACGGTCCGTATCCTGCGACATCATATTTACAACGGCGCCAGGACCTCTTTATTGTCGCCGTCAACTGCGTCAATCCCGGCGGCACCTGCTTCTGCGCTTCCATGAATACCGGTCCGAAAGCCACGAGCGGATTTGACCTTGCCCTGACCGAAATCATAAACAACGACCGTCACTATTTCGTAGTGGAAACCGGTTCGAAACTCGGCGCCGACCTTTTAAAGGAAATTCCCAATAAAGAAGCCGGCATCGAAGAAACCCAGACTGCCGATAAAGCCCTGCAAAAAGCCGCCGCCAGAATGGGGCGTACCCTTGATATCAAAGGTATTCACGACTTGCTTTATCGTCATTTCGATGACCCGCACTGGGGGGAAATAACAAAACGTTGTATGACCTGCGGCAATTGCACCATGGTTTGTCCCACCTGCTTCTGTGTCAACGTCGAGGATACGACCAGTCTTGACGGTCGACAGGCGGAACGCTTACGTAAATGGGATTCATGTTTTACAGTCGGTTTTTCATATATTCACGGCGGCAGTATTCGCGCTACGGAAACCTCGCGTTATCGGCAATGGATGATGCATAAACTGTCGTACTGGCAGAATCAGTTTGGCACCCTGGGATGTGTCGGCTGCGGCCGGTGTATTACCTGGTGTCCGGTCGGCATTGACATAACCGAAGAAGCGGCGTATTTTCGTAAAAATGACAAATGATTTTATCTTAAAAAAGAGGACATAAACCATGGAAAATCTTGAGCGCATTTTAAAAGAACATCCTTTCCTGGCCGGCCTTGAAGACAAATATATCAAGCTCCTGGTAGGGTGTGCATCCAACGTAGCTTTCAAAGCCGGGGAATACATTTTTCGTGAGGGTGAAGACGCCAATCAATTCTTTTTCATTCGTCACGGTAAAGTAAAAGTCGAAACTTATATTCCTCAGCAGGGATCGATAATTATCCGCACCCGTGGAGAGGGCGATATTTTCGGCTGGTCTTGGCTGGTTCCCCCGTATAAATGGCATTTTGATGCCCGGGCGGTGGAGTTAACCAGAGTTATCGCCCTCGATGGCAAATGCCTGCGTACCAAGTGCGAAGAAGACCATGATCTCGGTTATGAAATCATGAAAAGATTTTCTTTAATAATTGCCGAAAGGCTGGAACAAACCCGTTTGCAATTACTGGATGTTTATGGCAACAGCACAAAAAAATAATAGTCCTTTACCTCGAGGTGCCGCTGATGAGATGCTCATCGATTTGTTCTCCATTCGTCGGACGATGAAAGAGACCTTCGATACGTTCTCTCTGGAGCTGGAACCTCAATACGGTGAAAAAAGTTTTACCTTCGCTCCCGGACAATTCAATATGCTGTATGTTTACGGTGTGGGCGAAGTTCCCATTTCCATCAGCGGTGACCCGACCAGGCACAAGAGCCTGATTCATACCACCCGCGAGGTCGGTACGGTCACCCGGGCTATGCGGAAGTTAAAAGTCGGTGATACGCTCGGTGTTCGAGGACCTTACGGCAGCAGCTGGCCGGTTGAAAAAGCCGTTGGTTGCGACGTTGTCATTGTCGCCGGGGGTATCGGCCTGGCGCCCCTGCGTCCGGTCATTTATTACATCCTGTCCCATAGGGAAAAATACGGCAAAGTTGTCCTTTTATACGGCACCCGTACACCGGAGGATATTCTTTTCCGTAAGGATCTGGAAAAATGGCGCGGCCGTTTTGACCTTGAAACCCATCTGACGGTTGACCGGGCTACCGGAAGCTGGCACGGCAATGTCGGTGTGGTAACCACTTTAATCGGCCGGGCTCCTTTTGACCCTCTTAATTGCATGGCCATGGTTTGCGGACCGGAAATAATGATGCGCTTTACCGTTCTGGAACTGCAGAAACGAGGCGTGGAAGATGGTAAAATATTCATTTCCATGGAAAGAAATATGAAATGCGGCATCGGCCTGTGCGGTCATTGCCAGTTAGGTCCCACTTTTGTATGTAAGGAAGGTCCGGTATATACTTACAAGAATTTAAAAGATGTCTTCTTAAAGCGAGAAATGTAACATGACTCCTAAACCCAAGCCAAAACTCGCCGTCTGGAAATTCGCTTCCTGTGACGGCTGCCAATTATCGCTTCTGGACTGTGAAGACGAACTACTGGCGGTTGCCAATGCCGTGCATATCGCCTATTTTCCCGAAGCCTCACGGGCGGTTGCCAAAGGGCCGTATGATATCTCCCTGGTGGAAGGTTCCATCACCACCCCCCATGACGCCGAACGCATACATAAAATAAGACGCATGTCCAAATACCTCATAACCATCGGCGCCTGCGCCACCGCCGGCGGTATTCAGGCCCTGCGCAATTTCAAAGACGTTAAAGACTTCATTTCCATTATCTATGCCCATCCGGAATATATCGAAACCCTTAACAAATCGACCCCTATTGCCGACCATGTCTTTGTCGATTTCGAATTACGCGGCTGTCCCATCAACAAATATCAAATGCTCGAGGTAGTCAATGCCTTGTTAAACGGTCGAAAACCCAATATCCCCAACTACAGTGTCTGTATCGAATGCAAGAGAAAAGGCAATGTCTGTGTAATGGTCGCTTCAGGAATCCCCTGTATGGGACCGGTTACCCAGGCCGGTTGCGGCGCCCTCTGTCCTTCATATAATCGCGGCTGTTACAACTGTTTCGGGCCTAAAGAAACGCCCAACACCTCTTCCCTGGCCGCCCTTTATGAAAAGCTGAATGTTTCCCATGACGACATTGTCAGGATGTTCCGGACTTTCAACGCTTATTCCGAGCCTTTCCGGAAAGAGAGTGAAATGTATGAGAAATAAAACGATCAAGGTTGACCTCCTGGCCCGCGTCGAAGGCGAAGGCCAGCTCTACGTCAAGATAAAGAACGATGCCGTGGCCGACGTCAAATTCAGCATCATCGAACCACCGCGTTTTTATGAAGCTTTTTTAAGAGGTCGTAAATTCACGGAAGCCCCCGATATCACCGCCCGCATCTGCGGTATTTGCCCGGTCGCCTACCAGATGAGTTCCGCCCACGCCATGGAAAGCATCTGCAATACCCGGGTTGACGGCCAGCTAAGGGAACTTCGCCGCCTCTTATACTGCGGGGAATGGATTGAATCCCACGTTCTGCATATCTATCTTCTCCATGCTCCGGATTTCCTGGGCTACGAAGACGCCATCCGCATGGCCAAGGATTACCCCGATGTCGTCAAGCAGGCTCTCCAACTAAAAAAAATCGGCAACGACATAATGGTTCTCCTGGGCGGGCGGGAAATTCATCCTATCAATGTCCGGGTGGGAGGTTTCTACAAAGTTCCAACCAGAAAAGAACTCGAACAATTAATTGAACCTCTCAAGTGGGCTCTTGAAGCCTCTTTGAAAACCGTCGAACTAACCGCTACCTTCCCCTTCCCGGAACTTGAGCAGGACTACGAATTTGTTTCTCTGCGCCATCCCGACGAATATCCTCTCTGTGAAGGTCGGCTGGTTTCCAATAAGGGTATGGATATTGAGATCAGCGACTTTTTGAATACTATTGAAGAAATCCATGTCAAACATTCCACCTCGCTTCATGCCCGGGTTAAACAGCGTTCCGATTACCACACCGGACCAATGGCGCGTTACAATAATAACTTCGATAAACTCCCCAAAGTCGCCCAGGACGCCGCCAGGAAAGCCGGCCTGACGAAAGTCTGCAGGAACCCGTTTAAGAGTATTATCGTTCGCGCTGTCGAAACCGTCTTCGCCTGCCACGAAGCCCTGCGAATTATCGAACAGTATAAAATGCCCGACAAGCCTTATATCGAAGCAAAGCCCCGGGATGGCGTCGGCCACGGTTGTTCTGAAGCGCCGCGCGGTTCTCTCTATCACCGTTACCACATCGACAATAACGGGGTAATCAAAGAGGCCAGGATTATTCCACCCACCTCCCAGAACCAGAGCATCATCGAGAAAGACCTCCGGCTGTTTGTCGAAAAAAATCTGCACTTATCGGACGAAAAGCTCACCTGGCAATGCGAACAGGTAATCCGCAACTATGACCCGTGTATTTCCTGTTCCTGTCATTTTCTCAAGCTCAATATTGTGCGCGAATGACCCCTTAAAGTCATGTCCGAAATATATTCCATAGCTGTCGTCGGCCTCGGCAATGAATTCCGGGGCGATGACGCTGTGGGTTTATATATTGCCCGCAGGCTTAAAGATAAACAAATGCCCGGCGTCAGAGTAATCGAGGGTGTCAGTGACGGCACCACCCTTATTGAAAACTGGCAGGATACCCGGGGCGCTGTTCTCATCGATTGCGTCAGCTCGGGCGACCAAGTCGGCAAAATACACCGCTTCGACGCTCTGACCGAAGATATCCCCGAAGAGATTTTCCCCGCTTATTCCACTCATGCTTTCAACATAACCGATGCTGTCAGGCTGGCTGCAACCATCGGACAACTCCCCCCTCATCTTATCGTTTATGGCGTGGAGGGAGCGACTTTTTCCACCGGTGCGAAAATGTCCGACCGGGTAATAACTGCAGCCAACAGGGTACTTGAACTGGTTTTAAAAGATATTGAGAATTTCCGGTAAAAACGTATTATTAAGACCGTAATAAAACAATTACTCGCAGCGATAAACTTGACCGTATTAATATGAATATGACCGAACCCGACAGAAAAAACGTAAAACGTCTCAGCCTTAATATCCGGGGCACTGTTCAGGGGGTGGGCTTCCGCCCGTTTATTTACCGGCTGGCGAAAGATATCGGTCTGTCAGGATGGGTAAGTAATTCGCCGCGAGGAGTGCAAATAGAAATCGAGGGTGACTCAGCCCAGCTTGATGACTTCGTGTGCCGCCTGCCGGTTGAAAAACCCGTTCATGCTGATATCCGGTCCGTGCAAAAAGTATATCTCGAACCGGCCGGGTATAAAGCCTTCGAAGTCCGCCAAAGCGACCTTGCCGGCGAAAAAAGCGCCGTCATCTCACCTGACCTGGCTACCTGTCCTGATTGCTGGAATGAAATTAATGACCCTGGTAACCGAAGATTTCGTTATCCTTTTACGAACTGTACCAATTGCGGTCCCCGTTACAGCATCATTGAATCGCTTCCCTATGACCGCAGTAATACCACCATGAAAATATTCCCTATGTGTGCCGAGTGCCGCGCCGAGTACGAAGACCCGGCCAACCGGCGTTTTCACGCCCAGCCTAACGCCTGCCCCGCCTGTGGACCCCACCTTGAGTTATGGGACAGCAAGGGTAAAATCCTGTCTTTACACGATGAAAGTCTCGTGCAGGCCTGCCGGGAAATAATGCAGGGTCGAATCCTGGCCTTGAAAGGGTTGGGCGGCTTTCAACTGGTGGTCGATGCCCGTAACAACGACGCTGTCCGGCTTCTGCGTAAACGCAAAAACCGTGAGGAAAAACCCCTGGCTCTGATGTATCCATCACTGGTTATGGTTCAAAGTGACTGCGAACTATCCATTGAAGAACAAAGCCTTTTAACCTCCGCGGTAGCTCCCATCGTGCTTTTAAAAAGAAAAGAGAAAACCCAAACAGCCATCGCCCCGGAGGTCGCACCCGATAATCCCTGTCTGGGAATCATGTTGCCTTATACCCCCTTACATCATTTACTCATGAAGGAACTGAATTTCCCCATCGTCGCCACCAGCGGCAATCTCGCCGAGGAACCGATTTGCATCGACGAAAATGACGCTCTTGACCGCCTTGGGCGAATCGCCGACGTCTTCCTGATTCACAACCGTCCTATTGCCCGCCAGATAGATGATTCTCTTGTCCGGGTGGTGGTCGAACAAGCGGTGGTCATGCGTAATGCCCGGGGTTATGCCCCGGTGACGATATCCCTGCCCGTCTCCACCGGGTCCTGTCTGGCTGTGGGGGCGCATTTAAAAAATACCGTCGCTCTTTCCGGCAATGGTCAGATTCATATCAGCCAGCACATCGGGGACCTGGAAACCAAAGCCGCTTTTGAGGCGCACAAAAAAGTCACCCGGTCTCTTTCCGGGCTTTATGTTTTCGAGCCTGAAAAAATCGCCTGCGACCTTCACCCCGATTACCTCTCCACCAAATTCGCCCGACAACTAAATCTGCCGACCCACCCTGTACAGCACCACTATGCCCATGTCCTGGCCTGCCTGGTGGACAATCAGCTAAGCCCCCCGGTGCTGGGGATAGCCTGGGATGGTACCGGCCTGGGAACGGACAACACCATCTGGGGCGGCGAGTTCCTGAAAGTTGACCGGGAAAATTTCTCCCGGCTGGCGCATTTACGAACCTTCCCTCTGCCCGGCGGCGATAAAGCTGTCAGGCAACCGAAACGTACCGCTGTGGGTTTGCTGTATGAGATTTTCGGCGAACAGCTTTTCAATGATTCCCGGCTGGCGCCGGTGAACTTTTTTTCCGAGACGGAAAAGGCAATCCTTCTTAGGATGCTCAAACAAAAAATAAACAGCCCGTTAACCTCCAGCGCCGGTCGACTTTTCGATGGCGTGGCTTCGCTCATCGGTCTGGTCCAGGAAAACCATTTTGAAGGTCAGGCTGCCATGCGGCTGGAGTTCGCCATCGATAGAACAATTACCGACGGATATTATCAATTTTCCATAGAAGGCGACAAGCCGCCTTATCTTGTTGACTGGCGGCCTTTGCTTGATGATATTTTAAAGGATACCATAAAAAAAGTATCGCCCGGCTTGATATCGGCCCGGTTTCATAACACCCTGGTCGAAATAATTGTAGCGGTGGCCGGCAAAATTGGAGAAGAAAAAGTATTGTTGACCGGTGGCTGT